>NZ_CACZDK010000024.1 GCF_902779965.1 Fibrobacter succinogenes
GCTTGAACGAAGAGAAAGCCAGCGTCATTAAGGCGCTGGCAGTAACAGCCCCTTCTAGGGGCAAAGCAAGCCACCCCTCTTAGGGGTGGCTTGTGACTGATTTCCTCAGTATTTAATTGAAAACAAAACTTTTCGGGAAATCGTTCGGTGTTTCGTTTTACTTGTTCGTTGATACGTTTTGTTTCCACTCCATAAAGCGTTGCCAAATCGTGGTCTAGTAACACCTGTTTTCCGCGAATTACTTGAATCATTTTCTCTACGCCAGTTTCTACAAGCGGATGGATTGGAATGATATCATTACTTTCGTTTTCTTTTTTTCATTTGATAATAGCCTTTTTGAACTGTTGCAAAAATGCATCAGTTTTATTGATGTGAAAAGTCGAATCGGTTTACCGATTCACCTAGAAATGGATATAGCTAAGGGATAAAAGAAATGATATAGATAACGATATAGCAAAATCAGCACATAGGCTTTAATCACCTTGTGCTATGCGTAATCTACAAAATAGAAGTCAAGCGACCTGTTTTACACAATTGTGTTGTCTAGGCAGAAGACTTCGGCGAGTTGCTTGTCGTCCATGTCGGCAAGCCATGTTTCGCCAGCATTCACGGTCAAGTTGGCAATGGCTTTTTTGGTTTCGAGGAGTGAATTGATTTTTTCTTCGAAGGTGCCCTTGGTGATAAAGCGGTGGACTTGAACGTTGCGCTTTTGGCCGATACGGAAGGCGCGGTCGGTGGCTTGTGCTTCGATGGCGGGGTTCCACCACAAATCGTAATGGATGACTTGCGAGGCGGCGACGAGGTTGAGGCCGGTGCCACCAGCCTTGAGTGAGAGAATGAGCACTTTGCAGTCTGGATTTTCTTGGAAATCCTGGATCATTTCGGTGCGCTGCGTTTGTGTGCAACCGCCGTGGTAGAAGTGCGTGCGGAGTCCAAGTTCACTTTCGATGGTGGATTTGAGCAAGTGGCCCATTTCGGCAAATTGCGTAAATATGAGCGTCTTTTCGCCTTGTTCTTGGATGGAGGTGAGGAGGTCCAGGAGCATCTGCATTTTGCCGGATTCGAGCTTATTAGACTTTTTGGAATTCGCGCTTTCTGCAGGGACTGCCGCGGCGTCTCTCTCGTCTTTCGTCTTTGGACTTTCGCTTCGCTCAATTCCCAACCATTCGGCTCGGTCATGCCCAACTCCCGTTGGTCGCGACTCTCGCCTTAAATGGTTGTCGTCTAGTCCTTTCAGGAATGTGGCGGGGTGGTTGCAGATTTGCTTGAGGGCAAGAATCATCTGCAAGATGATGCCTTTGCGCTTGAAGAGTGCGTGTGCATCGTTTGCCTTTTCGCTGAGTTGTTGTTCTTCTTCGAGCTGGGCGAGGAAGTGATCGAGGGTGCGCTTGTAAAGGGCTGCTTGCGAGCGTGTGAGTTCGGCGTATTCGTCCTGGATGATTTTGTCGGGCAAGTCGCTGATGATGCTCTTGTCAGTCTTGAGGCGGCGCAGCATGAACGGCGCCGTGATTTTGCGGAACGTTTCGGCAACGATTTGATTGCCGTTCTTTTGAATCGGCGTTTCGAACTTTTCTCGGAATTCGCTTGCGCTTGGGAAAAATCCGTGGTTCGCAAAATCCATGATGGTCCAGAATTCCATGAGGCGGTTTTCGACTGGGGTTCCGCTCATTGCAATTTTCATCGGGGCGCGCATGCGGCGGAGCAATTTACTCTGTTCGCTATCGGCGTTCTTGATGTTTTGAGCTTCGTCGATGATGATGGTCTGCCATTCGATTTTGTCGAGTTCCTTAAAGTCCTTGCGGAATGTAGCGTAAGTCGTGAGCAATACATCGGCGTTGAACTTTTCCAAGTTGCGGCGACCGCCATGGTAAGCGAAGAACGTGAGTTCCGGCGCAAACTTCTTGATTTCGACTTGCCAGTTGCAAAGGAGGCCTGCAGGCATCACGACGATTGCTTTTTTCGTCTCGAATTTGCCTTCCTGCTTCATCTTGAGGAGGAACGTGATGACTTGAAGCGTTTTGCCAAGGCCCATGTCGTCGGCGAGGATGCAACCGAATCCGATTTCCAGATTCTTGTACATCCAGGAATAGCCGCGCATTTGGTAGGGGCGGAGTGTCGCGTTCAAATTTTCGGGTAATGGAATTTCCGTTTCGGAACGCCAGGCATCAAACTGTTGCTTGAAATCGCTTGCCATTTCGACCGGGATGTTGTCGCATTCGCCGGTGAAGCAAGCTTGTACGAGCTTGGCCTGCGTGATTTCTGGAACGGAATCTTCTTCGAGGATTTCGTCTTCGTTTTCGCCATTTTTCGCGGCGTTACCAGTTGCCCCCTCGGCAGCAGTTTCAGAAGACGTTCCCGCATCATCTCCACCAGTTTTTTTGCCTTTGCCGTTTTTCGCAGACTCGCCAGACTTGCCTTCTATTTTATCGCGGATGGATTGCAAATCCTGTTCGGTAATTTGCACGTAACTGGACTTGTATTTTAAAAGTCCGTCTGCTTGTTCAGCGAGTTCCAAGAATTCCTTTGCCGAAATGTTTTCGTCACCGATGGCGATTTCCCAGTCAAAGTCGAGCAGGTCGCCGGCAGTAAATGCTCCAAAGCTCATGCTGCCTTGCAAGCGCATCTTGGGTTTCGGTTTTCCGATGTTCAAAAGGTTTTTTGGAATTTCTGTTTGGATGCCGAACAGTTGGAGCTTTTTGAGGCAATCCTGTAAAAAGTCGAGGAGTTCTGCGCCTCGCATTAAAATCGGTTCGCTCGCACGGCGTACCAAATAGGCGTCAAGTGGTTTGAATCCATCGGCAATGCCGTTCAGAACGCTCATAATCGAGAGCAAACGTGAATCGTTGTTTTCAAATAATTCCGAAAGCGGCGTGCGTCTCGCGATATTTAGCAGTCCCGCTGCATTCCCGGCATTCCCGCTTGCACTTGTTGCGTCATTCCCGGCGGCATTTTTAGCCGCGTTCTCGCTTACACTCGTGGCATTCGCTGCAGTTCCGTCTTCGTCAAGTACAAAAACATCCAGCGCTACATCTTTGTCCATTTCACTACAGACAAAGAGAATCTGCGTACGGCAACCGAGGCAAGAATACACCGAAAGCCATTGCTGGATTTTCCCTGGAATGGCGTGTGCGTTGTTCGCAAGCTTTCCCGAAACGCTATCGAAAAAGAACGAGAGCAAATTGCCGTGATTCGTCTTGAGCGGAGTCTTGTACGTGCGCGCAAACTTTAACAACTGCGAAATGAACAGCGAAAGAATGTGTTCTGCCGGTTCAGCAATTTCAAAAAATGATTCGTCCTTGCATGTCCACGCAAGTTCACGCGGGGCCGTCACTTCGAGGTCAGCGACAATGTAGAGTATCTCGGGGAGCATCTCGGCTGGGAGCCATCGCATCTGCGCCACGTCTTTCCCGATCCAAAAAACTTGCGGGTAAATGGCTCCGGTGCGCACGAGGTAAAATGCCACTTGCAACATCAAGTGCAAATAGCGCACGGAATAGTGGTGCCACGAAAAATTGCCAGCGCTAAGGCAGCAAAGCGCTCCCATCACGTTTTTGACGGTGAGATTGCTGTCGATAACTTTATTGGCAAGCGATTGCTCAAAATTCCAGTGCCAACCGGGCCTATGGAACAAACGCAATTGCTCGTTTTCCATCAGGAATGTCTTCGCGTTGTTCACGCGGAACTGTTCCGAGAATGCATCGAAATTTTCAAAGTCAGTAAAGAATTTGTGGCACGATTCTAGTTCATCCGTAAAACTCTTGCGGAAATTCCCGGCGGGGCAGAACTTCGGAAAATTTTGCAACATCGCGGGCAGAATGTGCGAGTAGTCTTTCCAACTCTTGAAATCGAATGTCGGCAGTTGCTTGGGCGGAATACTGTTTTGCGATTCGCGGCCCGAGCCTTTATACCCACCAAATAAACTAGCGCTCGCGTCTTCTGCGTTTGAAAGCTCCGCGGCGTTTTGGACCTCGCGTTCGGCGGTAGTCCCGTTAGCGGATGCATTTCCGGCGGCATTTTCCGAAGCACCAGCAGCATCCGAGCTTGCTGCATTCCCAACGAGTCTTGTCGCTTTGCTGAACGACCTCACGAGATTTGCTTCGGGCGGTGCCTCCATTTCCATCGCGTCCGGCTTGTAGTCCTTGATAAATTCCAGGTCGAGCCCGTGAATCTTGAAAAGAACATTCGGTTCCTTGTCTGCCTGTTCTGCGATTTTCAAAAATGTGGCAACGAGGTACTTGCAAGGGCGTTCGTCGCGGCAATCGCAGCCCATGTTGACTTTGGCCGGATCGTCAAAAAGTTGGAGCCCGCTTTTGCTCATCAAAAGTTCAAGCGACGGGCTTAACGCCTTGTTGTTGAACGCTAAAAGTTCCGCAGGCTGTTGCTTTAAAAAGCTCACGAAGATTTCGGAAGATTCTTTGGAAAATTTCGGGAAGACGATGTAGTTGTTGTGGAGCCCGCCATTCGGACCTTTCACCACGGAAATTACGCGGTTATCGATAATGTCGATATTTGTGACTTGTCCACGAGTGGCAAACTTGAGCCCCTGCAAAATAGCCTGCTCGCTTGCGGTTGCAAGAATCGAACTCAACCACTTGTTTGCCCACCAAGTCTTTCCATAACTTCCAAAATCCATGCGCCCAAATATAGTAAAAACTGCTCAAATGAACAAATGAACGACGTGCTAAGTCGTGAGGATAAATAGAACATTAATCACGATTTGTTTTTATATTTGAAGTAAGAAAAAAGAAGGCTTTGAAACGTGCTCTTCCCATCCCAAAAGGAATAGAAATATGAAAACGAATAGAATCGTACTGGCCCTAGTGGCATGGATGCTTGTTGCTGAACCGGCTTGTGCAAAGTCTTCGTTGAAAGGCCTTCTAAAATCTTTAGGCAAGGGAAAACAAAAGCAAACTGAAAAAGAAGTCCCAGCCGCAGAAAACCCAAAGCCGGAAACCGCAGAATCTCGAACAGCGGCTAATTCTCAAGCAAAGCCTACCGCCCAAGCTAAGAACACGTTTGTAGATTCCAGAGATGGCGCTACATATAAATTTGTGAAAATTGGTGATTTGGTTTGGATGGCGCAGAACTTGAATTATGGCGATACTGTCACGGCTCCTGGATTAATTGGAAACTCCTGGTGCTATGACAATGATAAACGTAATTGCGCTCAGTATGGGCGTCTGTACTCATGGTCAGCCGCAATGGATAGTGCCGGAAATATTTCGAATAACGCAAAAGGCTGTGGCAAAGGAAAAAAATGTACTCCGACTTACCCCGTTCGTGGCGTTTGCCCGGAAGGTTGGCATTTCCCTGAATTGGCCGAGTGGCAGAACTTGGCAGATGCTGTAGATAGAAAAAAAGAAGCCTTGCTTGCAAATATCTATTATGGTGCTAAAGATGAATACGGCTTTGCGGGGCTTGCTGCGGGTAGCCATAGATTTGATGGTACTGATACCGTATTTTGGGGGCTTACTCACAACGGCGATTTTTGGACTTCCTCGGAATACGATGAAAAAGAAGCTTTTGAATGGGGGCTAGCGTCTAATAAGTGGTCGTATGGGGAACCTGGGTATGGAAAGACTGCTGGGTATTCTGTCCGTTGTGTAAAGGATGATAGTCTTGCGGCTGCAAATGTAGTGTTCCATGACCCTCGCGATGCGAAGTCGTATAAGGTTGCAAATATTGGTGGCGTTGTGTGGTTTGCCCATAATTTGGATTTCAAGACAAAAGAAAGTTGGTGCTTCAATGACGGCTGGGCCAATTGTGAAAGATATGGCCGTCTTTATACTTGGAAGGCCGCTCAAAACGCTTGCCCCAATGGATGGCGCCTCCCTACAGATAGTGAATTGCCTGCTATAGTTGATAACGTTGAACGACTTCAAATCGAAGCTTTTGGTAATCGCGATGTTAAAGGCAAATATGGATGGCCCCCTCGAGCTGAATTTTGGACGAGTGGCGCTACAGGTAGTAAGGGTAAGTTCTATTACTATGACCTAAACACTAAAACGGGCAACTTTGAAACGCTCAATAAAAAAGCCGCCAAATCCGTCCGCTGCGTCAAGAAATAAAAGCCTAGGAAAATTTAGGGATTTTTCTATCTTTGTCTCCGAAAAATCGGTCAGTTCGAAACCATCCTGACCTTAGACCGCAGAAATCTCAAAAAATTCTGTGAGTCTATAAACCAAAACTAGGAGACAATATGCGTTCAGAAGCTGAACTCGAAGGCGTAACGCTCTTGGGCAACAACAAGACCCAGTACAAGACGACCTACAGCCCCGAAGTGCTCGAAAAGTTCCCGAACAAGCATCCGGGTAACGACTACATGGTCACTTTCAATTGCCCGGAATTCACGAGCCTCTGCCCGAAAACGGGCCAGCCGGACTTTGCCGAAATCAAGATCAATTACATTCCTGACCAGTATTTGGTGGAATCCAAGTCGCTCAAGCTTTACTTGTTCTCTTTCCGCAACCATGGCGATTTCCATGAAGACTGCGTGAACATCATCATGAAGGACTTGGTGAAGCTTTTGGATCCGAAGTACATCGAAGTCGAAGGCATCTTTATGCCGCGCGGTGGCATTTCGCTTTACCCGTTCGCTAACTACGGCAAGCCGGGCACGGAATTCGAAGCCATCGCCAAGAATCGTCTGTTTTCTGCGATAGATCGTAGAAGATAGCAATTCATAACGTCATTCTGAGCAAGTGAAACGCAGCGAAGACTACTCAGAAGGCGAGTGTTGCAAAAATGGGTGAACTCATTTTTATAACCGAGCCAAGGAGTAGAAACTTGATTAAATCCAGTTAAATGTGACTGGATCCTTCATCCCAAAAGGGATTCAGGATGACCCCGGAACAAGTCCGGGGCAGGCTCAGTGAACTACCTACTGCCTACTAACCACTTCCTACTTCCTACATCTAACTTCCTACTACTATGCAAAACGAAATTATCCTAATCGCCTCTATCTTCGTGTTCTTTGGCGGTCTCGTTGCATTCTTCCGCTTCTTCGGCAAGCAGGGCATTTTCGCCTGGACCGTCATTTGCACGATTGCCGCCAACATCGAAGTGCTCATTCTCGTGCATGCCTTCGGGCTCGATACTACGCTCGGTAATGTCATCTTCGCTTCTTCTTTCTTGGCGACCGACATCATGAGCGAAATTTTCGGCAAAAAAGAAGCAAGCCGTTGCGTTAAAATTGGCATTCTTGCAAATGTCACGTTCATTCTCATTTCGCAAAGCTGGTTCTTGTACATCCCGGCCGAAGGCGATACAATGGCAGAACCCATCCGCACGGTGTTCTCGAATACGCCACGTGTGATGCTTGCTAGTTTGTTTGCATACGCCGTCTGCGAAATGTACGATGTGTGGGCATACCACGCCGTCTGGAAATGGACCGAAAAAAAGTTTGGCAGCAAGAAGCGTTATTTGTGGCTGCGCAACAACGGTTCCACGCTGGTGAGCCAGTTGATTAACGTGGTCGTGTTTAACCTGCTTGCGTTTGCTGGCGTTTTTCCGTGGAATACGATTGGTGAAATTTTAATCTTCGGCTACGGCATCTTCATCGTGACATCGCTCATGGACACTCCGTTTGTGTACCTTGCACGCCGCATCGCCGAAAAACACCCGGAACTGCTGAACGAGTAAAGAACGTTTTTTGTATATTAAGAGTCGTTCAACTATAAAATGGAGAAGTTATTTTTATGAAGTTTTCCCACGTTTTGATTTTGGCTAGCTCCCTTGCTTTCTTTGCTTGCGGTGATGATGATGATTCCCCGACGAGCGCAAAGAGCGGATACGATTGCACCGTGTCCGATGGCGTCAAGGTTGTTTATCCGACCGTTAGCGAACAGTTTAAAGTCGGTGACGAAATTACGGTTGTTTTTGGTACAACCATTGATGATGGTTATCGCATCATGTTCAAGAAAAATGCTGGCGATCGCGGTAGTGATTTGTTCAACGGATCCTATGATTTGACGGCTCCGGCTGACGGCAAGACTTGCCATACGGTGAAGGTCAAGCTTGATGCCGAAAAGGGTGTTGAAGAAACATTGACTGGTAGTATCCGTGTCGAGCCTTACAACAAGTCGAGTTTGGGTAACAACTCCGCCCTCTTCGTTGTCAAGAAATAATGAACCTCCAGTTCAACGATTCTAGTATCACCGTAGCCATTGTTGGCTGCGGTGGTTTTATTGGGTGCCACCTTCTCGATGCTATTTTGTCGCGCACGCAGTGGCGCGTTTTTGGCGTTGATTTGAATTTTTACAGGATCCAGCACAGGCTCAGCAACGAGCGTTGCGAGTTCATGGTGGCTGACCTCGCCGATAAGAGTGTCGTTGAACGAATTGCAAAATATCCAGTTGTAATGAACTTGGCTGCGATTTGCACGCCGAGCCGATACATGGCGGAAGCTCCCGAAGTTATCCGCAGTAATTACGACCATCCGGCAGCGTTGGCCGATGCTTGCGCCAAGTCGGGTTCATGGTTGATTCATTTTTCGACGTCCGAGATTTACGGTCGCACGTCTGCAGATTCTGGCTTGCTTGTCGAAGATGAGTCGGAACTCACGTTTGGTCCGGTAACTGCAAGCCGTTGGAGTTATGCCACTGCGAAGCTCCTCACGGAACGCTATATTGCGGGCCTCAAGAATTTAAAGTGGACCGTGGTGCGGCCGTTTAACTTTGTTGGGCCGTACATGGACTTTATGCCTGGGGTCGATGGCTCGGGTATTCCGCGTGTGCTTGCGAACTTTTCGTCGGCGCTTGTGCGCGGCGAACCGCTCAAGCTCGTGAATGGCGGAATTGCCAAGCGTAGCTTTACAAGTGTCTTTGATGCGGTCGATTTTATGTTCGCTTTGTTTGAATCGGACAAAACGCCGTTCTCGCAAGCGTTCAATATCGGGAATCCGGACAACGAAATTACGATTGCCGAGTTGGCGTGGAAAATGCGCAAGATTTATGCAGAAATTAAAGGTATGAGCCTTGAGTCTGTTCCTGAACCGGAAGAGGTTTCGGGGGTGGAATATTACGGCGAAGGTTACGAAGATTCCATGCGCCGTTTGCCGTCAGTCGAAAAGGCGGAGCGCTTGCTTGGCTTCAAGGCAAAAACTCCGATTGATGTGGTGCTACGCGAATCGTTAGAGTGGTTTGTCGGACATTACAGCAATACAAGTCATTCTGATACTGATTCTGCGTCATCCTGAGCTGCGCGAAGGATCCAATTATGTCTTGCTCTGCGATAGATTACTTCATCTTTGTTCCTGCGTACAACGTAGAAAATACGCTAGTCGAAGTCCTTTCAAAAATTGATGAATCTATTTTGTCGCGCGCTCGTGTGCTTGTCATTGATGATGGCTCTCGCGATGGTACTGCCCAAGCTTACTTGAATTTTTTGGATTCCGATTGCTGGAAAATTTCTGAGACCGCACGCAATCTCTCATCTCATTTTGGATATTTAAAATTTGAACAAAATAGCGGTTACGGTGCCGTGGTCAAAAAAGGCATTGCCGAAGGCTTGGCTTCGGGTGCTGCGTTTATTGCTTGCTTGCATGGCGATGGACAATACCCTGCTGAAAAGTTAGGCGAGTTCTTTGCTGAGATGGAAAATAACAATCTCGATTTGCTGCAAGGTTCACGACATGCGATTGCGGGCGAAGCAAAACGCGGCGGCATGCCGCTACACAAACGCATTGGCGGTGCTTTCTTGACCGCATTAGAAAATATTGCTTTTCGCGTAAAACTCACGGACCGTCATAGCGGCTTTATCGTTTATTCCTCGCGATTCCTGAAAACTGTAGATTTGAATCGCCTGAGCCCCTCGTTTGATATTGACTTGGAACTGATTTCCATTGCGGATGCTCGCCATTTTGCGATTGCAGAACTCCCGATTCCTACGCGCTATGCCGGCGAAAAATCGAACCTGAATGTTGTCACTTACGGACTCCGCGTGCTGAGGCAAATTTGGCGCCGTTTAATGATACACTAAAATTGTAGTCTTTTATAAAAAACTTTGACATTTATATGTGCTTTTTCTTACATTTGTTAGGAATGAAAAAGGAGAATGCATGAAACAACCCCTTATTGCCTCTGCTATAGTTGCTGTATTAGCACTCCTCTCTGGATGTGCCAAGACCATGCAACTCGATGATCCGCAACTTTACGACCAATATCTCACTAGGAGTTACAACCAGCGTGTTGACGTGTGCTACAATGCTGTGTTGACCACTTTCAAGGAACGAGGCGTTGATCTCACTAAGGCCGATCCCATTGCTGGCCGAATCGTAACGGAAAAACATGTTGCTGCAATATATGCAGGTTATGGTGTTGTCGGCACAATTTCGCACCGCTATTACATCGACGTGAAAGGCGATACAGAAAATTGTACCATCAAGATAACTAAGTATAAGGCTTGGAAGGGTGACAATGAAGTTCCCTATGTCAAAGTCGATGACGTCTACGCTTATTACTGGGCACCCTTGTTTGGTGGTTTCGAAAGCAACTTCGATGAAGATAAAGACGATGCAATCCGTACTCGTGAGGAGATGGATGCGGTCATGAGCCAACACCGTCCGGAACTCGATGAAATCTACAATCAGTATTTAAAGAAAACGAAAAAGAAATTTGAGGGTTATGTTGCTCTGAAGTTCACAATTGCTCCCAAAGGAAATATCATTGATATTTCTATTGAAGCGACGACTACGGGCGAACTTGATTTTGACCAACTCATTAAAGCGGCTGTCAGCACTTGGAATTTTGGCGAGGTGTCTGGCGCAAATATGACCAGAATCGTTACGTTCTCTTTCTCGGCTAAAAAGCTTGAAGACTCTGGCAAGAATGGTGGACGTCGTGCTCATGGTGATGGCGGCGATAAACTCGATAGCTTGTTGAAAACGAGTGGCGACAATGGTAGCGGAGGCATTGGCGGTTCCGTAGGTACGGCTACAGATGACGATGTCAATGTCAATGGAAAACGCAAGGCATCGGATATAATGAAGGTTGTTGAACAACGCAAGCCTGCTCTTAGGAATATTTACAACAAATATCGGAAGAAAAATCCTGAATTCGAGGGCAGAATTGTCGTGAAGTTCACGATTGACGCAAATGGTGATGTCGTTAAATTTTCAATTCTTTCGTCTACGACGAACAATGCAAAGTTCGATGGCGAAATCAAGAAGGTTATCAGTGGTTGGAAATTCGGTAAGGTTGAAGTTGGCAACACAACGGCTACAATCCCATTCACTTTCGCAGAATAAATTCCTATGAGGCATGTTCAGCACATCCTGTTCTTTCTGTTGCTTTGCGTTTCGAGTGCTATAGCGACGCATGTAGCAGTGCTTGAAACTGTTGCAGACCCTAGCGTTAAAAAGAAAGTGTCTTTTCCGGATCGTCAATACCTTACGAATGTACTTCGTGAAGAGGCGGTGAAGGAACTCCCCGCTTCGCAAAACTACACTATCATGACTCGCGAGAACATCCGTGAAATGTTGCCGCCGGGTAAAGCCATCGAGGATTGCGAAGGCCGTTGCCTTGTGGAAACGGGGCGGAATATTGCTGCCGATTACGTGTGCCAAGCGCGTGTGAGTAGCTTCGGCTCGAAACTTGCAATTTCTGCGGAAATCTACGAGACCTCGGGGAACAAGCTTGTGGCGAGTTTCAATGGTCATGGCGCTAATGTGGAAGAGCTTCTGAAGGTGGTAAAGAATAGTGCTGCGGAATTCTTTGGCAAGGTCAAGGGGAAACAGCAAACTCCTAATTCCATGGAACGCCGTGCTGGTGCGGGCGGCATCGGCGATGCTCAAAGCTTAGATAACACTTCTGCGGAATATGATGACGAGAATTCTCGCTTTAGAAATGTGGATTTAAAGAATCTGCAAGTTGAAAAAAATACAGAAGAAGTTAAACGGTCCAATAAGCCTATTGGCGAAGTTCCTGCTGTGAAAAATACCCGGGCTTTGGCTTGGCTACACTTTGGCTTTCTTGGCGTTGGAGGAGTGTTGCTATCGGTGGGGACTGTGCTTGCTGCTGATGTAGCAGGGGATGGAGGAAGTGCGAAGCGTGGTGTCGGTATAGCGTTGGCAATTATCGGTGCTGTTGGTATGGGTGTAAGTTTTGCTTTTTAGGTTCCAACGACCTATATTTAACTATCTATCAATCATAGTTTACTAACTGCTAACGATTGACTTTTAACTATATATATTTACTGTATGGTTAAAAATCTTATACAGTCTTTAAATGGGGTGCTGCTCGGAAAATCCGAGGCGGTTGAACTTTTGGTTATGGCTCTCCTCGCCGATGGTCATGTGCTCATCGAGGATGTGCCGGGAACGGGCAAGACGACGATTGCGAAGGCGCTGGCGACGGCGGTTGGAGCCGATTTTGCGCGCATCCAGTTTACGCCGGACTTATTGCCTGCCGATGTGACGGGCGGTGCGGTATTCAAGGCAAATACGGGCGAGTTCGAAATTCGCAAGGGGCCTGTGTTTACGCAGGTGCTGTTGGCGGACGAAATCAACCGCGCGTCCCCGCGAACGCAGAGTGCACTCCTAGAAGCGATGGAAGAACGCCAGGTATCGCTCGAAGGTGAACGCCATGCGCTCCCGAAACTGTTCATGGTGCTTGCGACGGAAAACCCCGTGGAATTCCATGGTGTGTTTCCGCTCCCTGAGGCGCAGATGGACCGATTCTTGGTGCGCCTTTCGCTTGGGTATCCGACGGCGGAAACGGAACTTGGCATTTTGCGCGCACATCGCGATGGGCGACCGCTCGATACGCTTACAGCGGTGACAACTCCGGATGAAGTTATTGCAATGCGTAACGATGTTCGCAAAATTCACATTGATGAGTCTCTTGAAATGTATGTGGTTTCGCTGGTGCAGGCAACGCGTACAAATCCGGCGGTGCGCTTGGCCGCAAGCCCTCGTGCGGGAATCAACCTCATCAAGATGGCACAATCGAGTGCGTACGTTGCTGGGCGAGGCTTTGTGAATCCCGATGATATCCAGCACGTGTTCTTTCCGGTGATGGAACATCGCGTGTTTGCAAAAGATTCGAATACGCCCGGCGCTTCCAGACAAATTCTCGAAGGCGTCTTGAAACAGGTGAAAGTGCCGAAGTAAACGTGATTGGATCCTATCGAACTTCGCGCTCCGAGATGATTGTTTTGCATACGTCATCCTGAGGGCTGAAAGCCCGAAGGATCCAGTAAAAATCACTGGATTCTTCGCTACGCTCAGAATGACGTGCAAGGCGAGACAGCATGAACGCTTGCGTTGACGAAACCTTAAAATCAAACCCCTAAAACCTAAACTTTAAAGCGGCACTGCCGCGACCTCATACCTCACAACCTCTATGTCCTCTCTCCATTTCTTTATAAATGCAATTCCTAGAAGTCCCAAGCGCAAGGGGCTCTTGATGCATTTGTATTACATTTGGCAAGAAGGTTTTACGCCGGTGGGGCATGCGGCGGCTGCGCTCATGATGTTCTCGATGTTTGCGGGGGCGGTGCCCGGTTTTTGGGCGGCGTGGGTGTTTTGCGGTTTGGACTTCATGTATCTTTTGGCGCTTGTGCCAAGCCTTTTCATGACTGCGCGAAAGAGCCTGTTCAAGGCGGGTGACATCACGGTGCGCAATGTTTACGAAGGTGAAGTTTCGACGGTTCGCTTGCAAGTTTATGCTGTGGACAAGCTAAATGCTGTGTCGCTGGGTTGCTTCCGCATGGATTCTTCGCTTAAATGTGTCGAATCGGAACTTGTGCAAATTGTGGCTCACGGATCTGCGGAATTGACTTGCAAAATACAGACGAAAAAGCGCGGTGCTTTTGAAATCCCGAAGGTGGCACTTATCTTGCCTGAAATCAACGGGGCACTTCGTTATGCGGCGAATACAGGGAAAGCCGAACTTCTCGTAATCCCGCGCCCGCTGCGCGTGAGCGCTTTCCCGTTTTTGATCTCGGGGGCAAGTGGTGCTGTTTTTGCTCCACTTTTAATGCCGAGCCTCACTCGTGGAATGAATTTTGTGGGCGTGCGCGAATACCGCGAAGGCGATGCGTTGCGCGATTTGCACCACAAAGCTTTTGCTCGTTACGGGAAACCGTTTACGAAGGAGTTCGAAACGGAACGTGGCGCGGGAGCAATCCTTGTGCTTGACGTGACTGCCCGAAATTTGCGCGAGAAATCCTCGGTTGAGATGTTAATCCGCTTGGCCGCTGGCATTGGCTTATGGCTCTTGGAACGGAATGCGCTCGGGCGTTTTTTCATTGGCGATGATGAAATTTCTTTGGTACAGGCGGATGGCGGCGAAAGCTTTTTAGAAGCGCTGGCGCGAATACCTGCATCTTCTTTGCTTGAATCGCGCTTTTCGAAAGGGGCTCGCGCATCTCGTGCCGCGACAAATTCTCGAAATGCGACACGTACGCCAAAACTTTGGTCGCCTGCGGCGCGCCCGCTTGGCCCTGTACTTCGCGTGGGGCTTTTTGCCACTGATGATCCGCTAGTGCACAAGCAAGTTGTTTTAGAATCGCACTCCTTGGCGGCTGGTGCATTGAAAGCTACGGTTTCGGACGATGTTTTGGCTGTTAATGCAAAACTTCTCGAACGCTCATTTGAAAAATCGCACGAAACGGAGGTGGGTCTATGATGAACTTCCGTGAAATTTGCAAGACGATTTTCTTTTGCATAGTCTCGGTGAATTTGGGCATTTCGAGTGGCCTAGAAATTCTCGGTATTATTTTTGCAATCTTGTTTATTGCTATACACGTGAAGCAATATATGCTTTCGAAGTCGGCGGCGATTCAAAGAAAAATTCCTCGCTATAGAAAACTGTATGCGTATGGTGCGATTGTCCCGAGCGCTTTGTGGTGGGTGTTGACCCCAAGTGTCGAAAATGGTGTGTCGCCGTATTTGGTTTTTATTCCGGCGTGGTATTTACTTTATTTGGCTTGGCTGCAAAAACGAAGCCTTGGCAATGGCGGTTACGAAGTCTTTGTTGTGTTCAATGGAATCGCGGCACTCTTTATGGGGCTCTTTCAAGCGCCCCGTGGTGTTGTGGTGAGTGCTGCTGTTGCTTTGATCCTTGCTGTGTATGCGTTCGGACGTCCTCGCGTTGCGTTTTATAAAAGGCTTCTCTTTGTCTTGATGTATGCAAGTTTGTGCGGCTCTTCATATCTTGGATTTAAATATTGGAAAAGCAATCACTATTACAGTGGCCGCTGGGCCGAAGATTACTATGTGAGAAATCGCGTCATGGGTTTTGATCCCGTGGCTGCATTGGGCTCATTTTCGAGCAATTACAATTCAAAATACAATAACGAAATTATTCTAAGAATTTGGGATACGCTTGCTCCGCCATATTTTCGCGCTGCTGCTTATGAAAAATATGTGGCAGGCATTTGGAAACTCCCGCCTACAGCAGAAAAGAAACTTTATCCCGCCCGTTATCGCGTGGATTATGCCGTCTTTGAAACGGAAGATTCTATAACATTGGCGCCAAACGTGAAGTCTGTTTGGGTGCAGGCGACTTTAGACAATTTTGGCTTTATGTTTGCCGCTCCGAATGCCGTGGGCGTTGCGAGTAAAAATGCGGACTCGCTCAACTATTATTCGACAAATGTTTTTGCCGGTGCAAATGGAACGCGAAGCGATTGGTATTACTATGTGAGTGATTCTGCGGAAAAGCTTGCTATAACTTCGGCGGTGTCGGACGAGGTTGATTCTGCGTTCCTGCAAATTCCAGAAAAAGATTTGAACTTGCTTGATTCTGTAGCGGCTGCGATGGCGCTTCCTACTCGCGATTCTGCGGCATTCTCGGAACAGCAATCAGAACAGCAATTTGCCGTTCGGAATTTAACGGCTATTGAAAGTTATTTTATTAAAAATTTCAAATATTCGTATGTAGTGTCGTGGCGCAGAGGTTTTGCTGGAACTTCGATGAACTCAGGTGTCTCGAATATGAAAGACCTGCTTACGCTCTTCTGGAAAAATAAGGAGGGCTATTGTGAATACTATGCAACGCTTGCAACGCTTCTCTTGCGCCATCAGGGAATCCCTGCGCGTTATGTGACGGGCTTTGCGCATCCGGAACATGTCGAAGGTCGCCCTTACGTGACATTCCGTCGTCGCCATAGCCATGCCTGGGTTGAAGTTTTTATAGACCGCAAGTGGTATATTTTTGACCCGACTCCGCCTGTTCTTGTGAACTCCTTTGCGGAATCGTCTTGGTTCTCGAAAAAAGTGGAAGGGCTTAAAGGCCGTGTTTCGTATGTGCTTCATTTGCTTAAGGATGGCGAATGGCGCCGTGTTGTTGATAGCTGGCAGACCGCTTCGGAGCGCTTTGTTTCTGGCCCTGTGCCTTATGTGATTTTATTTGTATTGCTTGCCGTCTTTGCAGGAATAAGGTTCCGCAAATATCGCCGCAATAAAGTTTCAACTATGGTCTCGAAAGATGCGGTGCGATGGATTTCGTTGCTCGAATCTACTGAAAAGCGTTTGGCTCGAATGGGCTTTGTGCGCATTCCTGGCGAAACGGTTTCGGCGTTTATGGTTCGCATAAAGCAAACCATGATGGCGCAGGCTCGGCCGGCAATAAAAAAGGCGAGTCCCAAGGACTCGCGCATTGAAAAAGAATGTAACCTTTTGCTGAAACAGCTCGAAGAATACGAAAGCAATCGTTGGCGTTAATCCACTAGAATTTTAATTCGCCGTCACGAAGGTGTAAACTTCAGTAGCCGTTTTCTTTTCTACGGCATCGGATTGCTTCATTTCCGGTTCCATGAAGAATATCTGCTTGAGTGTTATCGTGACGTTACCGCCAACTGTAGAAATCTCAACCGGAATGGTCTCTTCGCTTGCGGCCATGCAATCGTTACCGGTTTTTGCCCAAAGGTGAAGCGAAGTCCCAACAATGTCCCAGGTTCCGTAGATCTTTATGGGCTTGCATTCTTCTGCTTTGCTATTTTCCGAGTTGTTAAATTCAAATTTATTTGCTTTTTGCTTTTCGTCAACGTAGAATCGGAGTGTTGCCGGTTTTTCACCGAAATCATGGCTCGGATCGATAATCGTAACGGCGTCAGTTCCGTTGGTTCTCTGTATGGTAGGACCTTGAAGGCTCCAAGTGCCTAAAACGCAATCTGCGGAAAGTCCTGCAGCGCATTGTTCAGCTTTGGAGGGTGGGGGTGTTGTTGCGTTATCGCCGCAGGCGGTGAACAGGGTTGTCGCCAAAGCGAGAGATGCCAAAATTTTGATTGTCATAAAATCCTCTTTTTAATGGGAATATATATAAATAATTCAATGTTGCAGAACACTACAACGCGATTTTCCAAAGATTTAACAATTGGTTGGGATATGGAAATATATTAGAGAATGTTGTTGGGGGGCATTTTCAGTGCCCCAAGGAGTGTTAGATGAAAGTCTCGCGTTTCGTGGGCTTGTTTTTCGGTTTGGGGCTTGCCGTGTCGGCTCATGCTGCTCCAGATCCAAATTTCCACATTTATCTCGCTTTTGGCCAATCCAATATGGAAGGCCAGGGGGACGTCGGTAGTCAGGATAAGACCGTTGACGAACGTTTCCAGGTGCTCTGGGCGGCAAATAATGGTTCTTGTTCAGGGAAAACCAAGGGAAAATGGGCTACGGCAGTGCCTCCGTTGGCGCATTGTCAGGGCGCAAAACTTGGACCTACGGACTATTTTGGCCGCACGATGGTCGAAAAGACGGATTCTAAAATTAAGGTGGGCGTTATCGTCGTGGCTGTTGCCGGGTGCAGCATCCAGCTGTTCGACAAGGATGGCTATGCCAATTATGCTAGGTCCCAGCAGAGCTGGATGACGCAGCGCATTAATGAATATGGTGGAAATCCTTACGGTCGCTTGATTGAAATGGCTAAGAAGGCTCAAGAAGATGGTGTCATCAAGGGGATCATCTTCCACCAGGGTGAAACGGATGCTGGTGACGGTCAATGGCCCTCCAAGGTCAAAAAGGTTTACGATAATATTATTAAGGATTTGGGTCTTGGCAATGATGTGCCGTTTCTTGCGGGCGAAGTGTTGCGCAGCGGCTCTAGCAAGGGCGCGAACAACAATATCGCTAAACTCCCGCAACAGTCAAAAAACTTTTATGTAGTTTCATCCGAAGGATTTAATCAGGCTCTTGGCGATGGACAGAATGTCCACTTTACCTCGCAGGAATACCGCGATTTTGGCAAGCGCTATGCCGAAAAGATGATTGAAGTGCTTGGCGACAAGGTTAAACCGGTGTCTGCGGAATCTAGCAGTAGCAAGGGCTCCGTTGCCGAAGAATCGAGCTCGTCTGTAGCGCGCTCCAGCTCATCTAATGTTCGGTCTAGTTCTTCGAGAACGCATCGTAGTAGCGACAGCCATAATTCCAGCAGTTCTACGGCTGGCGCGGTCGTTATTGGAAATGCCGCACCGTCATTGAGCGTTGGCGAGGTTTCGTTTAATCACGGTTACCTTAATGTGCCGGTGACGCTTGCTCGCAATGGAGATGTTAAAGTTCGGCTTTATTCCGTGCTTGGAAACGAGGTGGCGAGCGCTAGCGAATTGATGACTTCCGGCACGAACAACGTTCTTTTCGCAAGAGAGAAAATTTCGTCGGGCGTTTATTTGTTGAGCGTCCAATCGGCATCTTCTCGCGTCATAAAACGAATAGAGCTAGGGAACCTCTAAAAATTGCTTTGATAAAAAAAATTTGAGCGAGACCGAGTGCAGGCAGGAATGAGAAGTGGCGAATACTGGAGGTCTTTGCCACTTTGAATGACGAACCTGCACGATGTGTCGCAGCCAAATTTTTGAGAATGAATTTTTAGAGGTGACCGCTATCCAAAATAAAAGTTCTCCTCACTGCTAAGGGCTCCGTGATTTTCACGGGGCTCTTTTCACTTTTGGGGTGAAAACTTATTCAATGCTCACGATTTCAAGTTCTTCGCCTGCGACTTTAAATTTGACTTCGAATTCGGCAAAGTTGAATCCGTAAACGCGTTCGGGGTCGTTCTGGTATGCTGGGCGAGGGTCTTGCTCTAGGACTTCAATGAGGGCGCTGCGCTTTTCCGTGGGCAATTTGTTCAGTTGCTCGGAGGGCTTTACATGCACTTTGATTTGGCGGACTGCCTCGGCGAAGCCACCTGTGGCTTCGGGGTGGGCGTCCGTGTAAGGCAGGTACGGCTTGATATCGACGATGGGCGTTCCGTCCATCAAATCGGCGCCGGAGACGACGATTTCGGGCCCTTCCGGCCCGTCGATATCAATGCGCTCGATTTTTACGCAAGAAAGCGCGACCGGGTTCGGGCGGAAGCTCGATCGGGTCGCGAAAACGCCGAGGCGCTTGTTCCCGCCGAGTCTCGGCGGGCGCACGGTCGGGCTCCAAGTGCTGCGGATGTTCTCCGAAAAAATCCACATGATCCACAAGTGGCTAAAGCCTTCGAGACCGCGGAGCGCATCGGCATTGCGGAACTCCGGCTCGAAACGGATTGTAGAACGCAAGTTCTGCACCAGCCCGCTTTGACGCGGAATGCCAAACTTTTCGTGAAAGTCGCTCTTGATACGTGCGATGATTTTAAAAGTGATATCTTGCATCGGAAATTGCCATGCCTTAAATTCTTTGTATAACATAGCAAAATGAAAGGCTAGAGCTTTAAAGCATTCGCTTATGGCTCTAGCCTTTTTAAGTGTGGGGATTGATGATTTATTGAAGCTTGTTTTTGTTGTCATGCCTGACTTAATCAGGCATCTCCTTTAATGCGTTTTATTTAAGCGCAATCGCTTTTTTCAAAAGCAACTTGCCGTTTGCGTCAACGACCTTCGCGATGTAATGGCCTACGGGGAGTTTTTTGAGGCTTACGCTTCTGTTGCCATTGACATTCGTGCTGAGGAGTGTCTTGCCGTTTACGGTTATAATTTCGAGTTTGCTTTCGCTTGTGACGCTGATTTGCAAGTTCCTGTTCTGCAATGCAAGCGTAGCTTTGCCCGGCTTGATTGTAATCGGGTTCATTCCGGTTGGTGTCACGTCGATGAATTCTGTTCCTTCTGGAGCGCCCACGACAAGGCCGCGACCAACCGTACTCATGTAGACAACGCCGAAGTTGTTCATGTCGCCCTGCACGAAGTTGCCGTTGCCCGGTCCACCGTACTGGTGGGCGTCATCGTTCACGCGTTCAAACGTTTTGCACTTGTCTGTACTGCGGTAGATGCCAATCGGGTCGCCCGACTTTGCTGCACCCCATATAAAAATCGTTTCGTAGTCTGCGCCTTCCTTAGCCTTGCCGATGCCGACGGAAATTGCAGTGCTTGCGCCTTCGCAACGGTTCCAAGATTTACCACCGTCTTCCGTGTAGGCGAGGCCGTATTCGGTAAATCCCTTCGGCTGCCAGACTTGAGCTTGGTCCATCGGAACCCACAAGTGACCTTCCTTCTTCGGGACGGTGCGGATGAGACCTGCGCCGTTGTAGTATTCGCCAGCGCCTTCATTCTGCAAACGGGCATCCTGTGCGGTAAAGTTCTTGGCACCGTCAGTGGACTTGTAGAGTGTGCCCATGGCGCCCATCACGTAGAATGTTTTCGGGTCAACGGGGTCTGCAACGATGCGTGCGTACTGCGTCTGCGTGCCGGTTTCGACGGCTGTCCAGGTGGCGCCATTGTCATCGGAACGATAAACGGTTGCGCTCTGGTCAGGGCGATGGAGCATCACTTTGCCGTCTGCGGAGAGAACCACGAGACCTTTGCCGCCCTTGAGTTCCGTCTTGACGCTGTCCCAGGTAACGCCCAAATCGTCAGAGCGGTACATGACATTAAAGTTCTTGGATTCGTAAGTGTAGTACTTGGTGATAACGCCAGTGCGCAGGAGCGTGCCGGAAAGCGGAGCATATGCCATGCTTTCGGTCGTTCCGATAATCGGCGTGTGGCGTGGATAGCTCTTCTTGATGTCGGTGTAGATGGCGCCATCGTAGTCGCCGATCGCGGTAACGAGTGGTCCACCCGGAATGCTCACGATGTCAAGCGGGACCGTTTCTTCGATGCCCACGGACTGGAACTTCCAAACGGGAACTTTAGCGGTGATGTCGTCGGTCTGGAAGATGCCGTTGCCACTTGTTACCCAAACTTTCTTGCTATTGAACGGGTCGAATTCGATGGAGCCTGCCCAGTGAATTGCGTTGCCGTGAATCCACTTGTTGCCGTTTTCGTCCATGTTCACGCCGTCACCGTAGTGCTGGCCGAACGTCCAGTTTTCACCACCGTCGGTCGTCACGTAAATGCGGTCACCGTAGTTTTCGGTGCCGTCCTTGAACAGGTGACGACCAGTGTACTGTCCAAGTGTAGAAACGACGATGTGTTTTGGGTCTTTCGGGTCAATCGCGATGCCGCCGTAAGAACATTCGTTCTTTTCGTGAGCGATAGTACCATCTTCTTTTTCGTTGTCGTCAAACGGGGTGATGTCCGTCCAAGTGCCTGCGGCGATGTTGTACTTGAAAACGCCACCGCGAGAAATGTTGTACGGGCCCGGACCATCAGCGAATGTCACGTACATGTTGCCATCGACAATCTTGGCGCGGTGCGGCATAAGTCCGGAAGGTACGCCTGCGATAACTTCCCAAGTGGCGCCGCCGTCATGGCTGACTTGCAAATTGTCCTTGGTTTCGGAAGTGCCGATATAAATCGTGGCGGTGCTACCGTCGGCGAGTTTTCCCTGAGCCGGGTCGAACATCACGAAGCTGACGCCGTTCACGCCGTTAAGGCTGCTTTCGGTTGCTGTAGAAAGGGCGACTTTGTAGAGGCTTGTCCAGGTCTTGCCGGAATCCGTGCTCTTGTAAACTCCCTTCGTACGGCTACCGCAGAGGACTATGTTAGACTTGTTTGGGTCTACGGCGAGTTTTTCGCCAGTTTGGCGGCCCATGCCGTTACCGTGGGCGAGCATTTCCACGTAGCTCGTGTCCCAAGTGGCGCCCATGTCAGAGGAGCGCAAAACAGCGGTGCGGCCCTTGCTGAAATAGCCTGTTCCACCGAGCACGTAAATCTTTTTCGGGTCTTGCGGGTCAAGTGCAAAAGCTTCGGTGCCGTAAAGGCCCACATCGTTTTGGTTGATCCAGTCCATCAACGGAATCCAACGGCTGCTTGTGGCATCCCAGCGGTAAATGCCGCCAACATCGGTACGCGCGTAAATGAGCCCTTCGACTGTCGGGCTCGGCATAATGGCGCTCACGAATCCGCCACCATCAAAGCGGACGTTGCCCCATTCGTACTTTTCTGCGCTTGCATTCGTAGCAAGTGCGGTCATGGCGGCGATGCCGATAGCTGAAATTTTACCAAACATATCGTCTCCGTTTAAAATTTGAGAACAATTAAACCCTTATATTAGCTAATATAGCTAAATTTTTAGAAAAGTGAATATTATATAAATGTTAAAATGAGAAGTTTTTTGAGAACATCTTGGTGCGAAACCCGAAAATTTCGCTAAATACAAAAAGACCCCGGAACTCTTTGGCGAGGCTCTGCGCTTCGCAAGTCCGGGGCGATATCTAAAGTATGTAAACTAAGTTCTAAGCTCTAAGTTCTGCCTGCTATTCAGCGCCGATGCCGAGTCCTTTAAACGATACGTACCTAATTTGGTTCTTGTCGTCGATGATGACGGCAACACCCGTGAGGAAGTACGGCCAATGTCTCGAAGCCGGATCGTGGAATCTGTAATTGACTGTGCCGTTCGAGGCGAAAACGGAGAGCGGCAAAATGAAGTCATCGTGGGAGCAAATCACGCGGAACTTATTCATGGAAGCGTAGTCCGGTGCGATATGCGTCTTGATGATTTCTTCTGATTTTTCCTTGAGGTCGTAGAATGCATCGGCATAAAGGTTGTCGTAGGCCCAACCGGAAATGACGAGACGGACGTTTGTGGTGGAGTCTTTATAGAAATCGTAACGTTCGCTGTCTTTCTTGAACCAACTGATGGAGTAAATTTCTGTGGAATCGTGCGGGAATGTTGCCTGTCCGCGACCTTGGTTGATATAGAAGCATGTTTGCTCTGTGCGAAGGTACTTGGTATGCGTGTATGTAAATTCGTCTGCGCTAATGAGCTTTTTGCCGACGGCAATGGCTTGGCGAACGCCATCAGTTGGCTGCCCTGCGACGGAATCGGCCGTTTCATTTTCCCAATAGGTGAGTGGCGAATACTTTGTATGGTCTCCGTCGCTACGTTCGCCATGGCGGATCACGAAAACTGCTTTTTCGTTGCAACGTACGCTCTTGAACACGTCGGCGAGGTCTGCAAGGCCGAGAGAATCGACGGCGATTGTTGCGACTGGTGTTTCAACGCAAGTCGGTTCTGTCGATGTAGCCGAAGAGCTGGACAATGGTGGTGGCAATAAGGTCTCAGAAGAGCTGGAGCTTTGCTGCTGCAGTTGCGAATCGGACGAAGTCGTTGTCGCTTCGGAACTTGAAGATTGATCGGGGGCGATGACCTGTATGCTAGATGAGCTCGTTGCCGCCGTATTGACGAATGGGGTTGTCGCGTTGTCGTCACTGCAGGCGCCCAAAAGGGCTGCTGACAGGAGCGCACCGCTAAAAGCTAAAGAAATACGTGAAATTTTATGCATTTCGAAAAAATCCTTGTTTTATCTCTTTAAATTTATTTTCGCAGACCCATTTCTTCAAGTAAATTTTTTCAAAAACGCTCTAAAATTACTCACCAACCCCTTAACCACTAACCACCAACCACTAACCACTGCCTACGAACCACCAACCACTAACCACTTCCTACTTCCTACTGTCTACTTCCTACTTCTAACTTCCTACTTCCTACCGTCTACTGAATTATAGTTAATCTCATTTCTACGCTTTAATTCTTTGTTCAGTGGCCAATAAATGAGTGCAAAGACGATATAGCCGATGAGCAGCACAAGCCAGTGGTTGAGTCCAAAGCCTATTTCCACATAGCGCATTGTCACGAACATAAATGGTCCCGCGATCAAAAATAGCGGAAGCTGCCTGCATTGGTCCCCGAGCGAAAAACGGCTCTCGTAGCTCACGATAGAGTTCATCATCGGGAAACTGGTGCAAAAACCGCCCATCAGACGCTTGATAAGCATAAGGCTCGAAACAACGCCTGCAATAGCGGGTGCCTTGATGTAAATCGGGAGCGGGGTCTTATAGCGCACGCCGGACTTGTATTTTTGCTTTTGGAAGAAAATCACGCCGATAATAAAGTCAAAAACGCAGGCCCCGATAAAGTAAGCTTCGCCTTGGGGAATGCGTGAGTGCAAAAATGTTCCGAGTGCCACAAAAAAGGCAAGCCCGGCAATAATAGAAGGGACGATGGGAACCTTGACTTTGTAGTGTAAAATACGTACAATATGTACATATAACATGCACATAAATCCAGAAACCGCGTTTTCTGTACCCATCGGGAGGCCTACTGCAATGTAGGCGAAACCGCAAGGGATGGGGATGGTGGCGGTAACGGCCTTGAGCTGCGGGTCCTTTAGGTAGGCGCTAAGAGTCCCGAGGGCGGTGACCATGAAAATTAGCAGCCAATCGTAGAGCGAAAAATGAAAATTTAACGATTCTAACATCGAACGTAAAAAATAGAAAAGTAAGCGCCTTTTCAACTTTTCCATTATAGATTTATTTTTGATACTACCCATGCCGATAGATATCTGAAAAGCGAGGTTTTTATGCTTTCGATTCCGTCTTATTGGTATTTTGTCCCAGTGGCGGCGTTTATTGCTCTGGGAATGGCTCTCTTCTTTTATCGTTTTATGAAACGCGCCCCCGAGGGCAACGCGAAAATGAAGGAAATCGCCCATTATGTGCGTGTGGGAGCCTACGCTTACCTCAAAAAGCAATACCGGACGATATCGGTGGTCTTTGTAGTGCTGTTCGTTGTTTTTGTTGTTTTGGCGGCGCTAGGAATCCAAAATCCGTTTGTGCCGATTGCGTTTTTGACCGGAGGCTTTTTCAGTGGCCTTTGCGGATTTTTGGGGATGAAGACTGCAACGTATGCGAGTTCCCGAACCGCGAATGGAGCCATGTCGAGCTTGAACCGCGGGCTTGTCATTGCTTTTAGAAGCGGCGCCGTGATGGGGCTTATCGTTGTGGGGTTTGGGCTTTTAGATATTTCGGCCTGGTTCTTTTTGCTCAATTACATTTACGACAACAATGTTTGGGGCTTTGGTGCCGACATTGCGTCTAAACTTTCGCTTGGCGCTTGGAATGCGGACTTGGTTGCTAACGCCGAATGGGCCCATGCAAAAATGGTAGAAATTACGACGACCATGCTTACGTTTGGCATGGGCGCTTCGCTGCAGGCTTTGTTTGCTCGCGTGGGTGGCGGTATCTATACAAAGGCGGCGGATGTCGGTGCTGACCTCGTGGGTAAAGTCGAGGCGGGTATCCCGGAAGATGATCCGCGTAATCCGGCGACCATTGCAGATAACGTGGGCGACAATGTGGGCGATGTGGCTGGCATGGGCGCTGACCTTTATGAATCCTATTGCGGTTCCATTCTTTCGACCGCGGCGCTCGGGGCAGCACTCCCGATGGGCGGCTTGAAACTTGTGATTGCGCCGATGCTGGTGGCTGCAATCGGGATTGTCCTTTCTATCGTGGGAATCTTTGCTGTGCGTACGCGTGAAGACGCTACGACCAAGTCGTTGTTGCGCTCTCTTTTGACGGGAACGTTAGGCTCGTCGGTTCTTATTCTTTTGGCGCTTTTGGTGCTTGTCAAAATGGATTTTATTTCGATGGGCATATTTGGTTCCGTGCTCTCGGGTCTTGCGGCGGGGATTCTCATTGGGCAGTTTACGGAATATTTTACTTCGGACGCTTATGCGCCTACGCGCGGGATTGCAAATCAGGCGAGGCTTGGTGCTGCAACGACGATTATTGATGGAATTTCGGTAGGCATGTTTTCGACAGGGCTTCCGGTGGTGACCATCGTGGTGGGTATTGTCTGCGCGTTTGGCTGTGCTGGCGGTTTCAGCGATATGGCAATGGGACTTTACGGTGTCGGCTTTGCTGCGGTGGGCATGCTGAGTACGCTTGGCATAACGCTTGCAACAGATGCGTTCGGACCGATTGCCGATAATGCGGGTGGAAATGCCGAGATGGCGGGGCTTGCTCCCGAGGTGCGTGAACGTACCGATGAACTGGATATGCTCGGGAATACGACTGCTGCAACGGGCAAGGGTTTTGCCATTGGTTCTGCGGCTCTGACGGCTATGGCGCTTTTGGCATCGTATGTTGAAGAAGTGAAATTCTGGCTTGGGCATTTGGCGTCATCTGCAGAAGGTGTTTGGAAGGTCGGGTCCGTTGTTTTTGCGAACAGCGTAAACGATTTGGCGAATGCGCTTTCTGGTGTTGTGGGTGTGAAGTTCCTCGATGGTGGAACGCGTGCGATTGCTGAAAACGGCGATTTAGTTGGCATGGTTGCAAGTAAAGTAAGCTATGCGGACTTTATGCAAATTTATAATCTCAATTTGATGAACCCAATGCTATTGGGCGGGCTGTTTATTGGTGCGATGATGACATTTGTATTCTGCGCTTTGACCATCAAGGCAGTGGGGCGTGCTGCAAGTGCGATGGTCGAAGAAGTGCGTCGCCAGTTCCGCGAAATTCCGGGAATCATGTTTGGAACCGGGAAGCCTGATTACGCTCGTTGCGTTGAAATCTCGACGATGGGGGCGCAACATGAAATGGTGCTTCCTTCGATTTTAGCGGTGGTCGTGCCTGTGCTTGTTGGGCTTACGATGGGCGTTGCGGGCGTGTTTGGACTTTTGGCTGGAGGCCTTGCTTGTGGTTTTGCGCTCGCGACGATGCTCAACAATGCCGGTGGCGCCTGGGATAACGCAAAGAAGTTTGTCGAAAAAGGCAATTACGGTGGTAAGGGGTCTGATACGCACAAGTCTGCCGTTGTTGGCGATACTGTTGGCGATCCGTTCAAGGATACAGCTGGCCCTTCTCTCAACATCCTTATCAAACTCATGACCATGGTGAGTGTCGTGTTTGCTGGCGTTATCGTTGGCTTTGGGAACATGTTCTTTTAGTCATTAGTTGTTAGTCATTGGTCGTTATGGCTTCGTTCATTAAATGATTACAGAACAACATCATGACGGGCTGATGGTGATGTCATGGCGGACTCGGATCCGCCATCTTTTGTGAACAAGCCAAGTCGCGAAGCGTCCTCAGTAACTAGTAACTTCTAACTTTTAAATTCTAAACTCTAAGATCTAAGATCTAAGTTCTAAACTCTGCCATCTATTTACTATCTTTCCCGTTAGAGGTTTTTCTATGAAAGTTTTAGTGACGGGTGTCGGTGGCCAGCTGGGTCACGATGTGATGAATGAACTTGCAAAGCGCGGATACGAAGGGGTCGGTAGCGATATTGCTCCAGCGTATTCTGGAGTTGCCGATGGAAGCGCTGTTACGACTATGCCGTATGTGCCCATGGATATTACGAATGCCGCTGCCGTTGCTGAAACAATCAAGAACGTTAAGCCGGATGTGATTGTGCATTGCGCTGCTTGGACTGCCGTGGACCTTGCCGAAGACGAAGACAAAAAAGCGAAGGTCTTTGCAATCAACGCCGAAGGAACCGAAAACATCGCTCGCGTTGCAAAAGAAATCGAAGCGAAGATGGTTTACATCAGTACAGACTACGTGTTTAATGGTCGTGGCACAGCGCCGTGGAAACCGGATTGCAAAGATTACGAGCCGCTCAACGTTTATGGCGAATCCAAGCTCAAGGGCGAACTCGCTGTTAGTGGAACTCTCGAAAAGTATTTCATTGTGCGCATTGCTTGGGTGTTCGGCCTCAACGGCAAGAACTTCATCAAGACGATGCTTAAGGTGGGTGAGTCTCACGATACCGTTCGCGTTGTGTACGATCAAATTGGAACGCCGACTTACACGCTCGACTTGAGCCGTCTCCTCGTGGATATGATTGAAACGGACAAGTACGGCTATTATCACGCTACGAATGAAGGTGGATTTATCAGCTGGTACGAATTCACCAAGGAAATCTACAAGCAGGCTGGCCTCCCGACGAAGGTGTTGCCGGTGACGACGGCGGAATACGGGCTTTCTAAAGCCGCACGTCCGTTCAATAGCCGTTTGGACAAGAGCAAGCTTGTGGAAGCAGGCTTTAAGCCGCTCCCGACATGGCAAGATGCCCTTGGCCGTTACCTCAAGGAAATTGGGGTTATTGCTTAACGCTTTGGTTTTAGTGCCGGAGGTGGCGGCTATAACACAAGATGCCATGACGGTGCGTGTATGGCATGCTACGATTTGTCATCCTCGCGATGGCGAGGATCCATTAAGTTCTACGAGAATTTTTCGTACAAGGCGTCTCGTTCCACAGGAACGAGGCCTTCTTTTGTTATAAGGCTCTTCATGCGTTCTGGGCTCATGCCCACGGGAACCGTGGCGCCTGCGGCATGCGTAATCTTTTCTTCGATAATCGTACCGTCCAAATCCGATGCACCGGCGTGGAGAGCCTTCATGGCAGTTTCGATGCCCATTTGAATCCAGTATGCCTTGATGTGTGGGAAGTTGTCTAAGAACAAACGAGAAACGGCGACCGTGCGCAATATGTCTTCTTCACTTGTGATGTTCGGAACAATTTGATGGAGCGCGTTGTGTTCCGGGTGGTATACGAGCGGAATGAACGCAAAAAATCCCGGAGCTTCGTCTTGCAAGTCGCGGAGCATCTTCATGTGCGCAATGCGGTCTTCGATCTTTTCGATATGCCCGAACAGCATTGTTGCATTTGTTGGAATTCCGAGCTTGTGTGCTGCACGATGAACGTCAAGCCATTCTTCGCCGGTTTCCTTGCCCGGACAAATCTTGTCGCGTACACTTTGTACTAAAATTTCGGCACCGCCACCGGGGAGCGCGTCAAGCCCTGCGTCCTTGAGCGTTGCCATAATCTGTTCGGGCGTTTGCTTGGAAATTTTGGCGAAGTGGCAAATTTCAACGGCCGTAAAAGCTTTCAAATTTGCAGACGGAAATTCCTTGCGGAGCTTGCGCAACATTTCGATGTAGTAATCGAATGGATGATCCGGGTGCAGGCCTCCAACGATATGCAACTCGCGGGCGCCTTTGCTAATCGCTTCGGCGGCCTTGTCGCGGATGGTTTCGTAATTCCAGTCGTAAGCGGTCGGGCTATCTTTTTTAATGCGGCTGAAGGCACAGAATTTGCAGTGCAGAACGCACACGTTTGTGTAGTTGATTTGGCGATTGTTCACCCAATAAACGGACTTGCCGTGGCGTGCTTCTTTTTCGGCATTCGCGCGTGCGCAAAGTTCATCGAGCGGTGCGTTCAAAAATAAATCGAGAGCTTCTTGTTCTGTAAGGCGAGACATGCGATAAATATAGTTATTAGTGGCTAGTGATTAGTAGGAAGTAGGCAGTAGGAAGTAGGAAGGAGACGGTGGGCGGAATAATATCATTGCGCAAGCGTGTTCCTGCATCTCTCGGCTCTGATGTCGTTTCTCTTCGAGGCTTGACCTGTTCGCCTCGGATATAGGAACATGTAAATATGTTCCTGCATCTCTCGGCTCTGATGTCGTTTCTCTTCGAGGCTTGACCTGTTCGCCTCGGATATAGGAACATATAAATATGTTCCTGCATCTCTCGGCTCTGATGTCATTCTTGACTTTGTCATTCTCGACCGAAGGGAGGGAATTCATACAATTTATTTAAAGCAACAATCCAAGCTGAAGGATCTAGAGCAATATTCTAGTAGCTATAAACTAGCCCGAAGGGCCAAGTAATATGCATAAAACAAAAAAAACGCAGATTAAAATCTGCGTTTTTTAGTAGCGGGGGCAGGACTTGAACGCTGCGACCTTCGGGTTATGAGCCCGACGAGCTACCAACTGCTCCACCCCGCGTCGAGGTTGTCCCATATATAGAAAATAATAATAGATTTGGCAAGAGTCAATAGCCGATTAAACGTTGGAGTAAGTTTTTTTTATGCTTTTTTCGCTTGATTTCGGCAAAATAGCAATCCAATTCTATTACACGAACTTTTTCAAAATGTGTTTGCTGGCGTAGAAATAATCAATTCCGCTGATGAGTGTAATGGCTGTTATGATGCCCATCACAACGACAGGAAATTTCGGCCAAATATTTTCGAAACCTGGAATCAATGCACGCACCGGATCGATGGCTCCAAGGAGAATGGCGACAATGCCAATGCCTTGCAATGCCGTTTTCCATTTGCCACTGCGGCGTGCAGGCATAATCAGCCCTTCGCTTGCAGCAAGCGTGCGGAGCGTTTCCACGCTAGATTCACGGAAGTAAATCAAGGCGACCATCCACACCGAAGCGTAACCTGTTGCAATAAAGCACATGAAAATTGTCATGTTCGAAATCTTGTCGCTGAACGGATCGAGGTATTTGCCGAGCGTGCTCACTTCGCCCATGGATCGTGCGAGCTTGCCGTCTAGGTAATCGGTAAGCATAAATCCAAGCACCATCACGAGCGCGAGTACTTTAAAGACAATACTGTTGTTGCTGTAATCCAAATCGTTGTCGTAGAAGAACACCCAAAGGAAAAACGGAGTGAGCACAATGCGGCTCATGGTGAGTTGGCTTGCAATCGAAAGCGGTTTGCGGTGTGCGGGGTCGCGGTAATACCAGTATGCGTATGCAGCGGTAGAGGCGGCGATGAGCAAAATGGAAACGACCATCATAATTTGTTGTAGATTTTCGATGTTCAACAAATAGACGCCCATCGTGATTGTTACGGAGAGATTCGCGAGTTTACTCCAGCGGCGTTTGCGGGGGAGTTGTTTCCCTTCGCGTAGCACTCCAAGCGAAAATAACGTGTGCGCGATAAGTCGCCCGAGCAAAACGGCGCAACCGACACCCAAAATTTTTTCAACACTTTCGTTTTGGAGAAGGTCGCGGGCAAAAATGCTAGCCATCACGATAAACTGTAAAAATCCGTCAATCGCGTTGAGCCAAAGTCTGTAGTAGGGCTTTTCGATTTCCTGGCTTTTCAACTGGAATAGGTTGACCCATCCCATGATAAGTGCTATACCCACGAAAGAGCAGGCCATCGTTGTCCATCCTTCCCAGATGAATACGATGACGCAGATAAAGACGAGTGCACGCAAGATACTCCAAATGCGTGAACGCAAACGAACATCAGATGCATTTTCTGGTTCTGTCATAAATTATTCTCCAACAACTGCTTTGCATGAGTGCGGACTGTTTCTGAAGATCCACCTAACATTCTAGCAATTTCTTCGATACGCCCGTTCTTGTCGAGATCAATAATGGACGTAAAAGTCCTTCCATCGACTTCTTTCTTGCTCACTGCGAGTTGATTTTCGGCGCGACTGGCCACTTGATGCAAGTGGGTGATGGTGAGCACTTGGTGATGCTTGCCCAATTTCCGCAAGGCTTCGCCAATGCTGTTGCCTGTTTCGCCCGAAATTCCAGAATCGACTTCGTCGAAAATGAGCAGCGGAACTTTGTCGAGTTCGGCCATGACGCTCTTGATGGCGAGCAGCACACGGCTGAGTTCGCCGCCGGACACGGCCTTTTGCAAAGACTTTTCGCCTTCGCCCGGGTTTGGTGCAAGCAAAAATTCAATGCGGTCGAAACCGTTGGACGCGGGCGCCTGTTCAGTGATGCTGGTAGAGAATTTTGCTTTTGGCATGCCAAGGCTATGCAAAATTTCTTGCACGGCGGAGTCGAACCGAAGTGCGGCTTCACGGCGCTTTTCGGTGAGGCTCGCGGCGAGACGAACTGTTTCAGCCTTGTGCGCATCGGCTTTACGCTTGAGTTCTTCGATGTCTGCATCGAGATTTTCGAGGCTGTCGAGTTCCTGCTTACGTTGTTCGGTAAGCGCGATAAGCCCTGCGACATCGGTGCGGTACTTGCGCTTGAGCTTTTGAATGAGCGCGATTCGGGAATTGGCCCGGTCGATTTCGACGGGGCTCATGGACTTTGCCGGGCGGAGCCTTTGCAAATCCTTGCAGATTCCCTCGAACGGGTCCGCCACTTCGAGGAGGGCGTTCAAGTCTTCTTCGTAATGTGGAATCTTTTGGGCGAGGGAACGCAATTTGTACTGAAGGTTCTGGACCTGTTCGAGAATGCCGTTATCGTAACCGATGAGCGCTTGAATTTCGTTCAGCAGATTATGTTCAGCTTCGCTCTTGCTTGCAATGTTGACTTTTTCTTCAAGCTCTTCTTCTTCGCCATCGCGGAGCGCAGCCTTTGAAAGTTCTTCGTACTGGAACTTCAAAAAATCTTTTTGTTGAGCAAGGTCTTTGGCGTGAGCTTCTGTTTGCTGGATTTTTGCAAGAACATCATTCCAAACGTTATAGCTCTTTGTATAGTTTGTAAGCAACTCGCCGTTGCCCGCATATTCGTCGAGCATTTTAGCATGTGTGCGGATGTCGCGTAACAAAAGCTGTTCGCTCTGGCCATGCATCTGGATGAGCGATTCGCCAAGTTCTTGCAAGTCCGAGAGACTTACCACAGAACCGTTTACGCGGGCGCGCCCTTTTCCGTTTTCTAAAATCTCGCGGCGAATAATGAGCTCGTCGTCATCATCGAGTTCAAGTCTTGCGAGTATCTGCTTGACTTCGGGATCGTTACTGATATCGAACGTTCCTTCGACGACTGCTTTTTCTTCGCCCGTGCGGACCATGGACGCTTGCGATTTGTCTCCGCAAACCATGCGGAGCGCTTTCATAAGAACGGATTTGCCTGCGCCAGTTTCACCAGTAATAGCAGTAAAGCCCCCGTGGAAGGGAACCGTTGCCTCCGCTATCAATGTGAATCCGTTAATTGTAAGTTGCTTTAACATACTAGATAAATTAGCAAAAGAATGTGCTTGGTTTTAGGTTATAGGTTGTAGGTTTTAGGAAAAGAATCACGTGCTTTGCACGTCTTAAAAAGGTGGCTACGCCACGATTTTTTTCTACCTATCACCTAATCCCTATCACCTAATCCCTATCACCTAATCCCTATTTTTCAAATTCAATAATACTTCTATAAATCGGACGGCCTTCTTTCTTGTACTTGCGTTCGAATCCGGTCAAGATCCCTTCGGTCGGTTCTGCCGTATTGCGGACGATAACTTTGCAAGTCGGGTAGGCATCGAACGTTTCAAGTGCAATTTCGTTGTATTCCTTGTGGTCGGTGCCCCAATAGAAAATGCGTTTGCCCGGTTTAAAACAGCGAGCGACTTCGTCGAGAAAATCAGGACGGAGCAAACGATTCTTGTGGTGGCGTTCCTTTGGCCACGGGTCCGGGAAATACATGTGGAATGTATCCACGGTGTTGGACTTCACGGCATCGCGCAAGAAGTAGAAAACATCACCGCGCAACATGGCGGCATTGCCCTGAGCTACGATTCCGCGTTTTTCCATGCGTTCGTGAGCAAATGCGGCCCACGTGAAGTCCCATTCGCTACCCATGATAAAACGGTCCGGATGCTTTTCGGCGTAGTCCGTCATGAAGTTGCCTTTGCCACTTCCGATTTCTACTTCGATATGACCGTTCTCGTTCGGGAACATGTCTTTCCAGTCGAAGTCGAGCTTGTGTGGCAATCCGTCCGGCGTCTTGATGGGCTTGCGGTCGCCATTCGTGCGGAATATGTAATGCCACAGCGCCTTCATTTGCGGATCTTGGTTCAAGTCTCGATAAAACTCCGGAATCACGACTTCCTTCGGAGCCTTCTCTTCTTCGTTCAATACTTCGTTGTTGTTTTCGTCTGCCATAATGTTTTTTTCTTAAAATAAAAATTTAGTTCCGAGTTCTGCTCGTCATCCTCCGCTAGGAGGATTCATACAGTTCCAAATTAGCAAAGTATGGATTCCCTCCTTCGCTACGCTCAGTCGAGAATGACCCTCATTTCTAGAATCACTAGTAACTCTTAACTATTAACTAGTAACTAAGTTCTAAGTTCCGAGTTACTAGAAATGTTTATATTGCTATCTCTAGTAACTAAGTTCTAAGTTCTGCCAACTTCCTACTTCCTACCGTCTACTTCCTACTAAATAAACGCTACAATCTTCTCCTTGAATTTTTCTGGAATTTCCTTATCGAGCATCTCGCGGATGTGCCTCTCGGAATACTTCATCGAGAAATGACTCAAGATGATTTTTTCGCACTTGATTTCATCATCGAGCTCGTTGAGCGCATGCACTATATCTTTCAAGTGGCTGTGCCCTTTCTTTTTGCTCATCGCTTCCTCGCCATCGTCGAGGAACGTGCATTCCGTAATCAGCACTTTCGACTGGAAAACGCGGCTGTTGTCGAGCAAGCTTTCGCCAAGGCAATCGCCCATGAAGCTTACGAGTGGTTCATAAACTTCGCGCGTGATTTCGACACCTTGCTTGCGCAGTTCGATAATTTCGGTGGCCGATTTCCCGAGGAATTCATCCTTGAGCTTTTTCTTGTAAAAATAAAGCGTTCCGCCCATTGTCGGGATTGAGTGCTTGACTTCGAAAGCTTCAATCGCAAGGTCTTTGCGGTAGCGCAAAAATTGCAATTCGCCAGCGGTTACCGGTTCAATTTCCGGGTAGCGGAATTTTGTTTCGCCAACACCTTCGAACATCGCTTCGGCTTTAATCCAGGCCTTTGCGTTTTCGCTGATGAAATCCGGCATGTAATAGACGCTGTCGCGTTCGACACCCATCATCTTGCGCAGGCTGTGGTGACGCATCAGGCAGCGGGCGTGGTCGCCGTGGGCGTGCGTCAAGAACACATGGTCTAGTGGAATAGCCGAAAGCGGGCATTCGCCCATGTCAATGCAAAAATCAAGTTCGGGAATTTGAATATACGTTGCTAGTCCGGAAATCGAAAATCCGGAAATTGGAGAACACGGCGTATCGACGTGTATCTGCCGTAGAGCGTTATGTATGTACTTATTTTCGTTCACTTTTTTACCGCCCGATAATTTAGCAAATTACGTTGGGTAAAAAATGACACTTGATGTCACCCTGTACTCGTTACGGGGATAGAATAAAAAGCAGCTCGGCGAGAGCTGCTCTTTGTATTATAGAAATGTTCTTATTTGTCTGCTATGATTTTGTCGAATTCGGTGCAAGACATCATTTCGATGTTCACACCCATAGCCTTACTGCGGGTCCTGTCGTTACCCTTTCTTCCGGGAATACGGAAACAGAAATCGTACTTGTTTCCCTTGTCGGTCGGGATTCCCATCTTGAAAATGCGAAAACGTTCCATACCCGGTTTTGTAATTTCGTGGTAATCGTAAGAGTTCTTGATGCGTTCGAGGCGCTTTTCCTGAGAGAATTCGAGTTCGTTTGTAATTGGACCTTCCAGATTGAGCGGCAAGGAATTCTGGAAACGGAGTTCGAGCTTTCCGTTTGTCTTCACGATCGAGGTCTCGGAAGGCTTGATCAGGTAGCGCTGTTGGGGAATGTTCTTATAGGCGATGTTGTGGCTGCTAGCTTTGCGGACTCCGCAAACTTCACGCATGTCAGGGTTCGCGACAAAGTCGATATCACGGCAAATCGGCGGAAGGTCGGTCGGGATTTCGAGTTCTTCGGCTTTCTGTGAGGATGAACCGGCACAACCGGCCAAGAACGAAACAGCAATAAGGCTGGATGACAACAAGATTTTATTCTTCATACCATCAAATATAAGATTATTATATAAAATTGCGAATTTTTTTTTGAAAATGGTTTAAAATGCTGTAATAAATGCCACTTTTTTACATATTTGTAAAGTTTTTGTAAACGAAACTTGTTGTAACCGCCTTCGTGCCCTTTGGAGTTTAAAAAAATATTCTATCTTTGGCGTGGAAAAAATGGGATTGATGTAAAATGAAAATCTACAGCTGGAATGTCAACGGTATTCGCTCCGTCCTGAAAAAAGGGTTTGAGGATTGGTTCTCAGCGACCGATCCCGATGTGCTTTGCCTTCAGGAAGTCCGGGCCGAAAAGAGCCAGGTCTCCGCAATCGCAAGCCGCGAAGGCTACTACACTTATTGGAACGCTTGCAAGCGCAAGAAGGGTTACAGCGGTGTAGCGGTCTATTCCAAAATTGAACCCGATGCGGTCAATTACGGTTTTGACATCGAGGAATTTGATGTTGAAGGGCGTGTGCTCCAACTGGTGTTCCCGGATTGGGTGCTCAATTGCATCTATTTCCCGAATGGTGGGCAGGGTGACGACCGCTTGGATTACAAACTCCGCTTCTACGATGCGTTCCTGGAAAATAGCAAGCAGTGGCTGCGCGATGGCAAGCATGTGGTAACCGTAGGTGACTATAATACATGCCATAAGGAAATCGATATTGCGCGCCCGAAAGAAAACGAGAACGTGAGCGGATTCTTGCCGATTGAACGGGCCTGGATGGACAAGTATGTCGAAAATGGCTTTGTCGATACATTCCGCACGCTGCACCCTGATACCCGCGATGCTTATTCGTGGTGGTCAAACCGCTTTGGTGCGCGCGAAAGGAATGTGGGCTGGCGTTTGGATTATGGATTTGTGGATGCAGCGCTTATGCCGAATGTGGTGAGCTCCGAAATTTTGAGCAGTGTAACAGGATCTGACCATTGCCCGATTTGCTTGGATCTTGAACCGCCGTTTGCTCCGCTCCCAATCAAAAAGTCCGAAGAAATCTAAAATTAAAATATTATTTTCTGTTGTTTTTTTGTAACGTAGTCCCGCATGTCGGGACTTTTTTTGTTTGTGAAAAATTAAAGCACTTTAAGCTGTTAAAGAAATGAAAAATATATGAAAAAAACTTGTTTTTAAAATTCAATTATGTTATATTGGCATTAAATCTAAAAAGGAGATAAATATGTTCAAAAAAATTATTCTTGCAGCAGTTGTTGTGGCAAGTGCTGTATTTGCTCAAAACGTAAAAATTGGTGCTCACGCAGCAGGTAGTTTTGGTACTGCTTGGGGTGATAATGTTGATATGCTTGAAATTGGCTGGGGTCCGGGTTTCAATGTTGGTGCTGACGCCAAGCTTGTCATTAATCCGCAGTTCTCTTTAGTTGGTGGAATTGGTGTTGATTATCGTCGTATTTTCTGGGATGTCGGTGGAATGATGAAAAACCAGATGACGAAGATGATGAGTATGGCGGGTATAGATTTTGATACTTACTATAGTTCTTTGCCTGCAAAACAAAAAATGATGGCGGACGTTGTGTTTGAATCGGAAATGACGTTCTCGTTACTTTATGTTGACATCCCAGTTGTAGCTCGTATTAACCCGGTTCCGAATTTCTTTATTGATGCTGGTATTGATTTGGGCATTAACGTGAGCGCTTCTGTCACTAGCAAAACGATTGGTGTAGAAAAGACGGAAGATGTCGATAGTGATATGAAGAGTACTATTGATTTCGGTTTCGTTGTTGGTCTTGGCTATTCTGTTACGGATAAGATTGATATCAATTTCCGTACTGCAATTGGCCTAACAGACATGATTGACATGCAGAAGGCTTTTAACAGAGTAAGTCCTGATGATGATGATAGCTCTTATGATGAAGACGATGACGATGATACTCCTACATTCGGCTTCAAGAATTTGCGCTTTCAGCTTGGCGTGACCTTCTGGTTCATGTAATCGTTTAGATATTAGAAAAAGCCCCACACTTAATTAGAAGTGTGGGCTTTTTTGTACGTAAAAATTTTTGCGGTTATCGCGTCTTGATAATCATCCAGGCTTCGTCGTATAGCCTTTCGATGTCGCCTAGATCAGTGAGGAATACCATGCGGTTGATTTCTTGCTTGTTGGGGTTGATCACGCGATTGTTCTTGAAACTGTCATCGATAACTTCGAGGCTTGCCTTGTTTGGTGTTGCAAAGTTGAGCGATTTTGCAAGATTTGCGCCGACTTTAGCATCCAAGATGTAGTTCATGAAGGCGTATGCACCTGCAATGTTTGAAGCCTTGGAACTTAAAAGCATGGCGTCAACCCACATAAACGACCCTTCCTTCGGAATCACGAACTGGAGTGTGGAATCTTCGTTGATGGCTGCTTGCGCTTCGCCATTGAAAACGATTGCAGCGCTATTCATACGTGAAAGCACTTTTGCTTTTCCTTCGACTGAATTTTCGAATCCGGCAAAGTGGAGGTCTTGTTTTATCTGTAATATGTATTCCACGGCCTTGTTTATTTCGGATTGCTTTGTGCTATTGGCGCTATTGCCCGTGGCTTGGAGCGCCATGCTGAGCATGGAGCGGCTTTCGCTGAGCAAACTAAAACTACCCTTGGTGATTTTTTCGTCGTAGAGCATGGAATAGCTTACGCTATCCGGGTGGATTTTTTCGCCACGGAAGAGGATTCCTGTGGTGCCCCAAAGGTAGGGGAGGCTGTAGGTGTTTGTAGGGTCGTATTTTTGATTTCGAAACTGCGGCGCGACATTTATGCGGTTGGGAATCAAACTCATGTTGAGTGGCGCGATGAGGCGAAGCTGAATCATTTGCTGAATGACCACGTCAGAAGCGATGATGACATCGTATTTGCCTGTTTTGGCGGTCATGAGTTTCGCAAGCATTTCTTCTTGGGCTTCGTAGATTTCCAATTTGATCTTGTAGCCGGTCTTTTTCTGAAAATCTTTTAGCAATTCTGGAGTGATATATTCGCTATAAAGCATCACCGTAACAGTCTTGGATAAATCTGCAATTTCCCCCTGCTTTTGTATGCAGGCGGTTATTGCCAAGGCTGCGAGAAGTGCAAAAATTAGAATAATCGATTTCAAATCAGCATCCCGTTATAGAATGTTGTAACATACAAAACATAAAAAAATATTCTTCGAAATGCTCGAAAAATTTTCGTTTAGTACAAAAAAAGAACCCGACTCAATGGTCGGGCTCTAGACTGATTCGTAATAAAAAAATTAAGATAAAAGAAAACCTCGCAGTGCGAGGTTCCGTTAACTAATCATCAATAATTAATGACTAGCTATGCAAGTACTCGATAATCGCGTCGTGGATGGTGGTGAACACGCTGCGCAGTTCGTCTTCGTCTTCTTCCAAGAGTGTCACGCGGAAGCCCTTGAGGTCTGTGCAGAAACTCGTGCTCGGCACAACGCAGATGCCCTTTGCGCCCAAGAGGTAATACACAAAGCGGTAGTCGAGGTTTGTGGTCTTGCTGCACCATTCTTCGACTTTCTTCTTGATAATCGGATTGTCGATTTTCAAGGTCTGGTGGCTGTTGAGCACGCCTTCGCGGAAGATGATGGTGTTGTAGAATGCACCGTAAGTCGGGTTGAAATACAGCTCCGGAATGTCGGAGAGAATTTCGTTGATGATGGCGCTGCGGCGTCCGATCTTTTCGTTGAGTGCGTCGCGGTGTTCCTTGAAACGGGCATCGCCAAGCACTCGCGGAATCGTCATCTGCGGGAGCGTGGTTGAGCAGACTTCCACCATCTTGGCATTGTCGAGTGCACGGCAGAAAGCATCGAACTGCTCGTCCTTGTCGCGGTTGTAGTATTCGGCCCAGCCGCAACGTGCGCCCGGCCACGGGTATTCTTTAGAAATGCCCTTGAGTGCGATACCCGGAACATCGCCGATGTATTCGGCGAGCGCGTAAGCGTGAGCGCCATTGTACACAATCTTGTTGTAAATTTCGTCGCAGATAATGAACAGGTTATAGCGCTTAGCGATATCGACCATCTTCTGGAGAATTTCGAGCGGGTAGACCATGCCGGTCGGGTTGTCCGGGTTCAGAATCAAGATACCAGCAATGCTCGGGTTGTACTTCACCTTGTTTTCGAGTTCTTCCAAGTCCGGGTACCAGTGGTTTTCGGGCTGGAGGCGGTAAGTAATCGGCGAAGTGTGTGCGTGAGCGGCTTCGGCAGAGCTGTGCGTCGAGTAAGCCGGTGCCGGTCCGATAATGCGGGTGGTCATCGACAAAAGGCCGTAAATTGTGGCGATTGCGTCGCCGAGGCCGTTGAAAAACAGGATGTCGTCGACGTTAATCTGAGCGCCGCCGAGTTTGTTGTTTTCTTTCACCAAGAATTCGCGCGTTTCGAGCATGCCCTTGGAGGGGCAGTAGCCGTAGCTTCTGTTCGTCTTGACCAAATCAACGACTATGTCCTTAATCCATTCGGGAAGCTGGCATTTCTTTTCAATTGGGTCACCGATGTTTTCCCAGTGGATGGGGAGGCCAAGCGCCTTGAGCTGGTTTGCCTTCTTCACGATTTCTCGGATTTCGTATGAAAGTTCCTTGGCACCTTCGCTCAACAATCTTCTACGCATTTTAGACTCCTATGGAGGTTTCAAAAATTCTCAAAATTTACTGCATAATTATAGAATAATATTTATCTATGTTGTTTTTGCAATGCAGATTCTGCGCCATCCTGAGGTAAAGCCGAAGGATCCGGTGCTTTTAGAATTTTCGATTTCCTTTTGTTTATGGTTAAAGTTTTGGGTAAAAATTTAGGGTAAAAAAATAAGGCAGCCTTTTACGGGGCTGCCCTTGAAACTTTTAATCTGAGTTTTTCGCGTTATGCTTTACAGATTTTTGTTTCTTTGGACAGCCCCATAATAGCTCGGGCTGCTGCCGGGCTTGCCGCCTTTGCTGCGTTAGCTGCAAATCTTGCATCTACTGCTGCTGCGATGATGTTCTGTCCAAAAATTTTATTCATGTACCGAAATATAGCACCACAAAAGAAATGTGTCAAGGTGACAGGGACTCTCGCCTTGCGGGAGTGTCTCCTGAACACCAAACATTAACCCATACTAGCTTATTCTTCTTCTTCTATTTGCCGGGAACCGGTCATAGAATCGTTTCTTGTCTTCGTACATGTTGTTGTCTGCTTCGTGCAAGGCTCTGCGAATCTTGCCTCCGTGTTCGTCGTAATAGAAGCCGATTGCAAAACTGACTTTGCCCGGAATCATTGAGTCCTGACGGAGCTTTTCGACTTTAGCTTCAAGATCCTCTTTAGGCTGGTTGGTGGCAATAACGAGAAACTCGTCGCCGCCGGCACGGTAACAATCGCAACCGATGAATGTATCTCTCAAAAGATGAGCTGCGCTTTTCAATAATTCGTCGCCTGCATCATGCCCTTGGCTGTCGTTTATCGGTTTGAGGCCGTTCAAGTCCGCAAAGATTACCGCCAGGGAATCGTATGAAACTTCGCCCTTTATGAACTTCGAAATTTTGTTGTTCATGGAGTTGCGGTTCAATAGTCCTGTCAGAAGATCCTGGTTGCTGAGAACTTCAAGTTGGTTCAAAAGCCGATAGTTAGCAATTTCAGAGGCGATGAAAAATGACGAAAGCTCAAGCGTTTCCTTGATGTTCACCGTATTCGATGTGTCGAAGTTAGTGACCAAGATAAAGCCTAAGAGTGTCCCTGTATATTGGAGCGGTAGAAGCGCCACGGTTTCGATTTTTTCTTTGACGAGCAAATCGTACCACTTTGGGTTGGTTTCGCGGATAAGCTCAAGGTCTCTGCTGTTTGCTATCATCAAACAGTACCTTCCGCGGAGTTGTTTAATCCAAGACCTAGCGTATTCTGTAAAGTCTACGTGTTTTAAATCTCGGATAGAATGTTGGTTTAATCCTGGTTTCAAGGAATCGCTAAATACGGACCAGGTGTTTTCGTTGAAATCCGTTAGCAGAACGCAGCAATAGCTGGCACCACAAATATTGCGGATGTCCTCGATAACTTCGTCCATAGTTTTGTGCAAATCTTTAGTACCACGGAGTTTTATGCAGGTTTGCAAAACGCTAGAAGAAGTCTTTGACGATATGTTCGACATTTCGTCAAGATTTTCTTCGAACGATAGTTCCTGCGAAAAAGTACAGTATGCCTTTTCGGGATCCTCGATATTGAGAGGCATCATGTTCATGTTGATGCTGAAATCATAATATTCGGGGCGGATATAGGCATGAATGGGCTTTTTCTTGATTGCGCATTCGTAGCAGAAGTTCTCGAAATTGAGTTCCTTCTTCATGTAATGTTCATAGCGTCGACCGGGGACGAATTTTTCCTTGAATATTACATTACCATTGTCATCGACTTTTTCCATTGAACGAACATAATCTTCGTTGCCTGCTTCGATTCGTACCGTCCTGGCCTTGCCATCATTGCGTTTTTCGATCGATACGATACATGTCATCGTGTGGAATTTGTCAACAAGTTCTTGTAGATCCATAAATTTAGAGGGTTTATTAGCGTTTTTTCAGTTCTGGATGTTTTGCATAGAACTGTTTTTTATCTTCGTACATTCGAACGTCGGCTTCGTGCATTGCAGTGCGAATATCGCCGCCGTTTCCGTTATAGTAAAAACCTAATGAGAAACTTACATTGTTAATATCCTGGGATTTATCGTGAATTTTTTTGACTTTTGCTTCAATCCCCTCTTTCGGCGTGTCGGTGATGATAATCAAGAATTCGTCACCACCGGCTCGATAGACCTCTCCTTCTGTAAAGGTATCCTTCAAAATGTCAGCGGCGCTTTTTAGTAAATCATCGCCGGCATCGTGGCCCTTAATGTCGTTGACTGGCTTGAGACCGTTCAGGTCGGCAAAGACAACGGCTAATGACTTGTATGAAACATCACCCTTCAAGAACTGTGAAACTCTGTTGTTCATGGAATTACGATTCTTGGCGCCTGTCAGAAGGTCCAAGTTGCTAAGCTTTTCGAGCTTGTTCAAAAGCAAGTAATTCGAAACTTCAGAGGCTATAAAGAATGACGAAATTTCAAGCGTTTCTTTTATCTGTAATAATTTAGATGTATCGAAATTTGTAACCCAAATAAAGCCAGCAATTCTGTTGTTGAATTCGAGTGGCAACAAAACAAGGCTGTCAATGTTGTTTTGCATTAAGGATGCATGCCAATTAGGATCCAACTTTTTGATGGTTTCAAAATCGTCTTCGTTTTGAAGCATCAAGCAGTTGCTTCCGGCGAGAATATCGACCCATGTCTTTGCATAGTCGATAAAATCATTGGTTACAATATCTCGAATGGAATGCTGGTTTGAACCTTCCTTGACGGAATCGCTAAAGACAGAACAGGTGCGTTCGTTAAAGTTGGTGAGCAAAAGGCAACAGTAGTTAGCACCGCAAATTTCACGGATGTCATAGAGGACTTCGTCCATGGTTTTTTGCAAGTTTGTGGCACCGCGGAGCTTAATGCAGGTCTTGAGCACTGTCGTTGATGTTTCGACAGAAAGCTTGGCCATGGCATCGTAGTCCACTTCGGGCGAAATACTTTGCGAGTATGTACAATATGCCTTGTTCGGGTCGTCGATATTCAGGGGCAGCATAATCAGGTTGATGCAAAAATCAAAGTGCTCCGGACGAATATAGGCGTGAATGGGTTCCTTTTTGACGGCACACTGGTAGCAGAAGTGTTCGAAATTCAATTCCTTCTTCATGTACCGTTCATAACTAGTGCCGGGTTTAAAAGGCTCCTTTGTTATAGCGTAACCATCGCGAATGGCTTGTTCCGTTGCTTCAATGAATGGCTTATTAGCATATTCGTAAAGAATACGCCCAAGCTTTCCGTCTTTGCGCTTTTCGACGGAAACAATGCATGTCATTGAATAAAATGTATCGACGAATTTTTGCAGATCCATATTTAGCGCTTCCTGTTTTCTGGGAATTTTGCATAAAATTGCTTTTTATCTTCGTACATACGAGTATCCGCTTCTCGCATAGCTGCACGGATATCGCCATGGTTTTCGTCGTAATAAAAGCCGACTGCAAAACTGACTGGGTGTTCTGGATCGTATGCCCTTTGACGCAATGCTTCGATTTTTGTCTCGATGTCTTCTTTGGGCTTGTCCATGGCTATAACCACGAATTCGTCGCCACCGGCGCGGTAAATTTCGCAGTCGGTGAATATATCCATCAATGCCTTTGCAGCGTTCTTAAGGAGCTGGTCGCCCGCATTGTGGCCAGCTCCGTCGTTTACGGTTTTGAGGCCGTTCAAGTCTGCAAAGACTATTCCGTATGCGTCTGGAACGCGCTCGCGACCACTTACAATCTTGAGGACGCGGTTGTTCATGGCATTGCGGTTCTTGACGCCTGTCAAAAGGTCTGTGGAACTCAACATTTCCAGTTTTTGTAACAACTGGTAGTTCACAATTTCAGAAGCAATAAAGAACGTCGTCAGTTCAAGGGTTTCCTTGATGTGGTCGGTATCTTTAATGTCGAAATTTGTAGACCAGATAAAGCCGATGACTTCGTTGTTGTACTGGAGCGGGAAAAGAACGATGCTATCGATTCCTGCATCTCGCATGGATTTGCACCAGCGAGGATTGCGTGCTCTGACAGCTTCCATATCGGATTCGTTTTTGATGATAAGGCAGTTGCTACCACCAATTGTATCCATCCAAGTTTTAACAAGGTCTGTAAATGCATCATTTAGGTAATCTAAGAGCGTTCGCTTATCCACGTGAGGATCGCAACTTTCGCTTAGCAATGAACATTTGTTTTCCTTAAAGTCCGTCAACATGATGCAGCAGAAGTTTGCAGCGCAGATGACACGGATATCGCGGATAACTTCGTCCATGGTCTGGAGGAAGTTCTTGGTGCTGCGAAGCTTGATACAAGTCTTCAGGACGTCCGAGGTCGTTTTTGCAGAAAGGTTTGCCATCTGCTCTACGCTAGCTTCGGTCGAAACTTCTTGCGTGTAGGTGCAGTAGCACTTGTTCGGATCGTTAAATTCGAGAGGTAGGCTAAATATGTTGAACCACACATCGAACCTGTCGGGATGGATATAGGCGTGCATCGGCTTCTTGAGGACCGCGCTGTTGTAAATGAAATGCTCGAAGTTCAAGTCTTTGGGTATATACTTGGTATATTCTTGGCCGGGCACGAACTTGTTGCCGAAGGGCATATCGATCGGATTTTCGCTGCTTCTTTCGTAAGACGAAACGTAAGCTTTGTTCCCGACTTCTATGCGCATTGTTCCATAGCTTCCGTCGGGGTTCTTTTCAACAGACATGATACAGGTCATTGAGTCGAACTGGTTAACGTATTCCTGTAGATCCATAACATCTCCTTCATGGCAAAAAGGACCTTCATAAAAATAATATGAAATGATTGATTTGGGTGTGTTTTATGTCTCTTTTTTTCATAAATTTGACCCCAAAAGGGTGATATTCCTCACATTTTGTAAGATTTCTGTATTTGTTGCTTATGATTCATGACTCAATTTACGATCCGATTCGCAAAAAAGAGGTCCCATTGACCCCCGAGGAACATGTCCGGCAGGCGACCGTGCGTTACTTGCTTGATGTGGTGAAAGTACCCGAGCATCTGATTGCGGTGGAATTTCCGCTTTCGACGGTTGAAGCGAAAACGGCGGATCGCGTGGATATTCTAGTGCATAATTTCCGCGCGGGTGCGTCTCTTAACAAGCCATGGCTTTTGGTGGAATGCAAAGCTCCGGGCGAATACACGTGGCCGGTGTTGCAGCAGCAACTGAATAAGTATTTGCAAGTTTTGACGCCGAGCTACGTGATGCTTGCGCTTGGCGATTGCGTGCGCTTTTTTGCTCTAGATCCAGAGACTCGGCGTTTTATAAAAATTGACAACTTGCCTCTATTCGAATAGCAATATTCGTCCGAAAATATTTGGCGATTTACGAGATTTGTAAAAGAAGAATCTAGAGGCTACAGTTTTTTTCTTTTTTCGGGATGTCGTAAGTAGAATTGTTTCTTGTCTTCGTACATGCGCACATCGGCTTCATGCATGGCCGTACGGATATTGCCACCGTTTTCGTTGTAATAGAAACCGAGTGAAAAACTTACGTTGTCTGTATTTTCCGAATTTTCGCGTAGCTTTTGGACTTTTGCTTCGATGTCTTCTTTGGGCTGATCGAGGATGATGACTAGGAATTCGTCGCCGCCGGCACGGTAGATTTCGCTTTTGCTGAAAGTCAACTTTAGCGCGGATGATGCTTTTTTTAGTAATTCATCGCCCGCATCATGCCCATATTTATCGTTCACGGGCTTTAGCCCGTTCAGGTCGGCAAATATAACTGCAAGGGATTTGTACTGCACCTTACCGTTCATAAATTGAGAAACTCTATTGTTCATGGAATTGCGGTTTTGTACGTTTGTCAAAAGGTCCATGTTGCTGAGGTATTCAAGCCTTCCGACAAGCTGGTAGTTTGCAATTTCGGAGGCGACAAAGAATGTAGTGAGTTCGAGCGTTTCCTTGATGTTTAATGTGTTTGATACATCGAAATTTGAGACCCAAATAAATCCTAAAATGACATTGTTGTACTCTAGGGGCAAAAGCACAAGGCTTTCGATATTTGCGTTGGTGAGGGATCTATGCCAGTTCGGAAAGTTTTGCTCGATTGTTTCAAGGTCTTCCTTGTTTTTGATGATCAAGCAACTGTTACCGGCAAGGAGGTGAAGCCATGTCTTTGCGTAGTCCACGAAGTCTTCTGTTATATAGTCACGGACGGAACGATGGTTTGAATTTGCTTTAATGGAGTCGCTAAATACGGAATAGGTATGTTCGTTGAAGTTGGTCAGCAGAACACAGCAGTAGTTTGCTCCGCAAATTTTGCGGATGTCTTCGATGACTTCATCCATGGTCTTTTGCAAGTTCGTGGCACCGCGGAGCTTGACGCATGTCTTCAAGACGTTTTTAGACATTTCTGCTGAAAGCATTGATTCTTCGCTGGACTCACTTTCTTCTGAAGTTTCCTGCGACAAGGTGCAATACGCCTTGTTTGGATCTTCTATTCCCAGGGGGAGCAATATCATACTTATGTGGATATTGGATTGCTCGGGTTGGATAAATGCTTGGACCGGTTTTTGTTCAATGGCGCACTCGTGGCAGCATCGCTCAAAGTCCAAAGCTTTGGGCATGAATCTCTCGTAATTGGAGCCTGGTTCGAATTTTGTTTCAAAACTTGATTTGCCATTTCCGTTCAGCTTTTCCAAAAATTCGATATATTGCTTGTTGGCTATTTCGATGCAAATATTTCCTGCTTTCCCGTCATTTCTTTTTTCGACAGAAAGGATGCAGGCCATTGTTTTAAATTGTTCGATAAAATTCTGTAAGTTCTTCATTTAGCGGGTCCTGCTTTCGGGGTGTATTTCGTAAAAATGTTTCTTGTCTTTGTACATGCGGGAGTCGGCTTCTCGCATGGCGGCGCGGATATCTCCACAGTTTTCTTCGTAGTGGAAGCCTAGTGCGAAGCTGACGTTGCTTGGGTCTTCCGCCATTTTATGGAGTTGCTCGATTTTGGATTCGATGACTTCTTTTGGGGTTCCCATGAATATAATTACGAACTCGTCGCCGCCGGCACGGTAGATTTCGCTTCCGCTGAAAATTGTTTTTAACGTGTCGGCTGCTTTCTTTAGCAATTTGTCTCCGGCGTTGTGTCCGTTATTGTCGTTGACGGTCTTGAGGCCGTTTAAATCGGCAAATATGACGCCATAGGAACTTGGCATGCGTTCGCGTCCGGTCACGATTTTGAAAACGCGATTGTTCATGGCGTTTCGGTTCTTGACGCCTGTAAGGAGGTCTGTGGAACTCAGCATTTCGAGTTTTTGTAAAAGCTGGTAGTTCGCCACTTCCGAGGCGACAAAGTATGTGGTGAGTTCGAGCGTTTCCTTGATTCGATCGGTATCTTTTGTGTCAAAATTTGTTGCCCATATAAAGCCGATGTTCTCGTGATTGTACTGTAGTGGGAATAAAACGAGGCTCTTGATTTTGGCTTCTTGCATGGAAGCGTGCCAACGGGGGTTGCGTGCCTTGAGCTCTTCCATATCTATGTTGTCCTTAATAATAAGGCAAGAACTTCCAGCAATGGTCTCGGGCCATGATTTAACGATGTCAATAAAAGAATCGTTCAAGAAATCATTTAGTGAATAATGGCCTAGTTCAGGGGCGGCGCTTTCGCTTAGCAATGAACAAGAGTTTGTCTTGAAATCGGTGAGCATGATGCAGCAGAAATTTGCACCGCAGATGGTACGGATGTCCGCGATGACTTCGTCCATTGTTTTGAGAAAATTCTTGGTGCTGCGGAGTTTGATGCATGTCTTAAGAATGTCCGAAGTTGTCTTTGCGGATAAGTTTGTCATTTGGTCGATGTTGACCTTGGTGGACATTTCTTGAGTGTAGACGCAGTAGCCTTTGTTTGGTACTCCAAAATCAACCGGAACGCTAAAAAGGTTGAACCACATGTTGTATCGATCAGGATGGACATAGGCGTGCATGGGCTTGTTGAGAACGGCACAGCTATAGATAAAATGTTCGAAGTTCAAGTCTTTTGGAATATAAGCAGTGTAATCTAGTCCAGGCTGAAATGTCAGATTAGGTCGTCCGTCGTTGAATTCGTTTTTCTGTTCGAAAGATGAAAGGTAGGCCTTGTTACCGGTTTCGATACATATTTTGCCGTAGCTCCCATCGGGTTTCATTTCGATAGATATGATACAAGCCGTAGAACCAAATTCATTTATAAATTCGTCTAAATCCATAAATTCTCCCTTTCTGCAAAATTTTCTGATCTGATGTAATAAAAATAACACAAAATGTTATAATGGCGGGGGTTCCTAATTATTTCCCGCTGAGTTTTTGCAAAAAAGAGGGATTTATCACATTTTTTGAAATGCTTAGGCGCTTTTTTAGACTATTGAACGGTTGAAATGACTTCGCCGTCGGCGAGGCGTGTCTTGATGGTGTCGCCGCTCTTGAGTTGGCTTGCTTTGCGGATGAACTTCCCGTTTGCGTCTAGCGTGAGCGAGTAGCCCTTGGCGAGAGTCGTCTTGGGGTCTGCGTTTTTGACTTTTTCGCTGACGAGTTCGAACTCAGATTTTGCGAGGTCGAGGATTTTGCGTGTACCTTGCTTTAAACCTTCGTGGTTGCGGTCGAGACGTTCGTGCTCGGACTTTATATAAAATGCAGTGTCCTTCTTGATGGAGGCGGCGATGAGCACGTGCTTCGATTTCTCGTTCTGGATGAGCCCGAAAACTTTTTGCTGGAGCTGGTTTCCCATCGTGCCGAGTTGCTTGTTGTTCTTGGTCAAGAGGTCGCGGGCGCCATCGGCAATGCTTGCCATCGCGTCTGTCATGCGGTTCCAGCTATCCGTAACGCGTTCCACGAGACGTTTGGCGCAGTCTGTGGGCGTGATGCACGAGAGGTAGGCGACTTCGTCCAAAAGGCAACGGTCGATTTCGTGACCGATTCCCGTAAAGACGGGGATGGGGTAGTTTGCGACCGCGCGGCAAAGCGCTTCGCTATCGAAAAAGTTCAAGTCCGTCTTGGCACCGCCGCCGCGCACAATACAGACAACATCTAAGTTGGGATCACTTTGGAGTTGCTCCAGTGCGGCGATGATGCTCCCCTCGGTTTCGTTCCCTTGCATTCGAGCATAGACGGTCGTGACTTTGAATGCAAACGGTGAAGCTTCAAGTCGCGTGGTGAAGTCCTTGTACGCGGCCGTGTTTTCGCCGGTAATAAGCCCCACGCGGAGCGGCACTTCGGCAAGTTCTAGCTGCTTGTTCTTTTCGAGCAGGCCTTCCATCGCAAGGCGCTTCAAGATGGCGCTCTTCGTCAATGCGAGTTCGCCAATCGTGTAAATTGGGTCGATGTCCAAGATTTGCGCTTGCAACTTGCCGTATGGGATGTACAGTTCTGCACGCACGAGAAAGTTGACCTTCAAGTCGTGCTTGAGCGTAAACGGCTGCGAAAGGTTGGATATCTTTGCAAGAATCGCTTCGTATTTGGTGGTGTAGCAGTAAAGGGCGAGGGTGGCCTTCGGCTTCACGTCGCCATCGGCGAAGTCCGCAATGCTCAGGTAAACGCCCGATGGCTTTTCCGCAATTTGCGAAATGACCCCGTGCACCCAAACCGCAGGTGTTGATTCTACGGTGTTCTTGAGCGAACGCATGTACTGCGTGACCGAAAATGTACGAACTTCTTGATCCATTTTTTGAGGCTGCCGCCTTTACCTGTCATGCCCGCGAAGGCGGGCATCTCCTTTCAAGCGTTTTGACGTTAATTATAATAATAATTAAATTCTGTATGAAAAATTATGGATCCTCCTAGCGGAGGATGACGTAGAGGGAAAAGGACTCATTGTGTCGAAAGTTGTTTCTGCAATGGATATGCGTCAGAATTTTGGGACGCTTTTGAACCAGGTTGCCATCAAGGACGAAGAAATCGTCATTGAACGCGCTGGCAAGCCTTTGGCACGCCTCGTGAGCATGAATTCCGCCACAAGCGGCAAGCTCGACTTCCGCGATATCGGTAAACTCCCGAACGACATCTGGAACGAATTTTAGTTCGCTACCAGTACACTCCTTTTATATAGTTTTCCCGGTCGGTATCTCGCCGGTTCTTCATGCCCATTTGTTGTCAGATTCCTTGACTTTTTTTAGGGGAATGCCTATATTTTGGCCCGTTATGTTTTTATCCTTACAAAACACTTATACTTTTGTACGCTCAGTGCGTTTGAGTTGTATTTGTAAGCCCTTCAAAAAATTTTCTGCTTTATCACTCCGGCATTGGTGCTTGGGGGAGTATATGCACTTAACCTAAGGAACAATAACATGAATTTAAGATCCCAAAAGGTGCTTTTTGCGCTTGCTGGTGTAATTTCTGCATCGGCTTTTTTGACTGCTTGCGGTGACGAAATCACTCAACTTACAAATTCTGACGTAGGCGCAGTTACTTCGTTTAATGATCTGGGCGATTGCAATTCCCAGAATAAAGGCCGTATAGTTTATGTAGATAGTTCCGATGCTGTTTACCTTTGTGCTGACAGTGTCTGGAAAGAGGTGAATCTTTCTGAGGTCAAGGGCGCTAACGGCAAGGACGGTGCCAATGGTAAAGACGGCAAAAATGGTACCGATGGAAAGAATGGAGCTGACGGTAAAGATGGCTCTAATGGAAAGGATGGTGCCGATGGTAAAGACGGTAAGGATGGGGTCAATGGAACATCCTGTACCGTAGAGGCTCTGAAAGACGGTTCAGGATATGACGTGCTATGCGGTGGCAAAAAGGTCGGATCTCTCATGAACGGTAAGGAAGGCGCAAAAGGTGCTGATGGTAAAAATGGTACTAACGGCACGAACGGTGAAAATGGAACCTCTTGCGAAGGCAAAGCTAACGAGGATGGTTCGGTCACGATATCTTGTGGCGGCAAGGATGTTGGAACTATCAAGAACGGTGAAAATGGCAAGAACGGCGAAAACGGAACCTCTTGCGAAGGCAAAGCTAACGAGGATGGTTCGGTCACGATATCTTGTGGCGGTAAGGTTGTCGGAACCATCAAGAACGGTGAAAATGGCAAAAATGGCGAAAACGGAACGAATGGCACGAGTTGCAGTATCGTGAGCGACAAGGATGGTGTTGTCACCTTGAAATGCGGTGACGTGGAAACGGAACTCTACAAGGCAGTATGCGGTGTTACACCGTATGACCCGGCGAAGAACTTCTGCTTTAATATGGAACTGTATGACTTGTGCGATGGAAGTGCCTATACTCCGGGCGATGATCTCTGTGAGAGTGGAAAGTTGCAGAAACTCTGCTATTTTAAGGATAAATCTCCAATCCGCTATGACGTACAAACCCAATTCTGTTATGGCGAAAAAGTATATGAACGTTGTGGCGGCAAGGAATATGATCCTACGAAGTTTGATTGTGTAGGAAATGTGTTGCTGGAAAAAACGACTTGCAAGGGAGTAGAATACGACCCGGAAAAAGAATTCTGCGCAATGAGGGGGAAGGTCGAAATTGGCGCTTATAAAATGGTAACTATCGGTACTGATGATAAAGCGCAGACTTGGATGGCGCAAAACTTGGATTACGACGTTGATGGCAGCCAATGCTATGACGGAGATTGCTCCTATGGCCGCTATTACAGCTGGAAGGCTGCTATAGATAATAGCACGCCTGATGTTAACGGAAACATTCAGGGAGTTTGCCCCGATGGATGGCACTTGCCTACAAAAGCCGAGTGGGAACAGCTTATTTCGAATGCGCATGAAAACGGGAGACTTGAGGCGGGTAAAGTGCTCAAGGATTCAGTTGGTTGGAGAAACTCCGACTTCAAGGGAAACAATGCGAGCGGCTTCACTGCGGTTCCTGCTGGCTACATGGTGTCTAATGCCGGTCGCAGCTTCTATCGCGAAAACGCTTTCTTCTGGAGTGCTACTGAGTTTGTGGACGAAAAACTCTGTACTAATTGTGCGTACTTTATGGTCTTGGCCTACAACAGCGACGGTGCGGCTGTGTCCAATGATTATAGCCAGGTGTATGAAATGTCAATTCGTTGCTTAAAGGACTAGCATTGAGACAAATGCTGCGCAGAAATGCTTGCATTTCTGCATTGCTGAGCTCAGTTAGTGAGCTTGTCGCAATTACATCGTATCCCCGCTTATGAACTGACCCCAAGAAGTTGGACAGTTTAAAGTTAGGATAAAACAGCGTTATGAGTCCGGTATTGTACCGGGCTCATTCCTTTTAGGCGTAATTTTA
>NZ_CACZDK010000025.1 GCF_902779965.1 Fibrobacter succinogenes
TACCGATCCAGAAATCGAGGGAACAGCCAAGGCCGCGGCCTATGGCTTTGCGGGTTCATCCGCTACAGATATCTCGATTGGCCAGTTTGTCAAGGTGGGCGAAGGCGCCTTCATCAAGCCGTTCCGCGGCTATATCTATAAAAAGCCGGTACCGCAATCGGTCAAGGGAGCCTATGGCTTGCGCCAGACTGCATCTATCGACAACGACATTCCGGATGTGATGAACATTGTTATCGTTGACCGCAAAAAGGATGGCGAGGAACAGACGACGGTTATTGGCCAGTTCAACAGCCGTACCGGAGAAATCCGCCTGAACCGCACAAAGCGTACCTACGACCTGAAGGGCCGTCATGTCCGCGACGCAGGCCGCATGGCTAAGGGCGTGTATCTGAAAAAGTAAAACATTTAACAATACGAGTTGGTAAATATGAAAAACGAAACCGAACATAAAAAAGAATACTCAACCCCTACAGTGAGAGTGGTTGAACTCAAGCATCAGGGTCAGCTGTTGGAAGCCTCGTCGTTGGATCCTTTACCGACTGGCGGTGAATTGATTTAGACGCCAATCTAACAAGATTGCCTCCAAAAAGCCTCCAAACCAAATGGAAAATTTTCCCGTTTTTGCGAGAAGCGCGCGGGGGAGGTATAAATTTAAATTGCAGCACTTTAGTGCAGGGGTTTGATTTTAAATGGGAGACAGACAATGAAGAGTTTGGGTAATGTTTTGAATGTTGCCGCTTTTGGTTTAGCTTTGGCTATTCCGGCGCTTGCTTCTACTGTGAACGTTGACGTGACCGAAGAACACCAAGTTATTCGCGGTTTTGGTGGCATGGTCCACAACGAATGGCAGGGTGGTGGCGGCCTTTCCGAAGCTGATGCGAAAATTGCTTTTGGAACGGGCGATGGCACGATTGGTCTCAATACGCTTCGTATTCCGGTGTATGCAAATAGCAACTCCTTCAACAAGGAAGTGAACGCCGCAAAGTATGCCAAAAAGTATGCCGGCGATGATTTTATTTTGTATGCAACTCCGTGGACGTCTCCGTATGCGGGCGCTAACCAGCACATGTCTTCTTCGAACTATCAGAAGTATGTGGACCACCTGAATAGCTTTAACGATTACATGAAGAACCAGGGCGTTCCCTTGTACGCCATCTCCATCAGTAACGAACCGGACTGGTGCGGTGAATGGGCTTGCTGGAGTGCCGACGAAATTTACAACTTCACCAAGGGCTACGCCGATAAGATGCGCAAGAACGGCGTGAAGGTGATTTCGACAGAATCCTTCCGCTACGACAAGAATCTTTACAACAAAGTCTTGAACGATGCCAATGCCCTCAAGAACTGGGATATTCTTGGGGCGCACTTCTACGCCAGCGACAGAAGGACTGGTGACAACTTCTTCCAGTATAGCCTTGCCGACCAGAAAAAGGTCGAGCGCTGGATGACGGAACACTACACCGAAAGCCAGGGAAGCGGTAACGACTGGCGTACCATCCGCAATACCGGTGACCAGGCGAATGCCAACAAGCGCGACACCGTGAACGCTATGGACGTGGGTTACGAAATCCACCGCGCCATGGTCGTGGGTAACTTTAATCAGTACACTTGGTGGTACATCCGTCGTTGCTACGGCCTCATCATGGAAAAGGATTTTGGAAACAAGCTCCAGATTCCGCAGAATGAAATAGGCAAGATTTCTAAGCGCGGTTACGTGCTTTCGCAGTTCGCTCGATTTGTCCGTCCAGGTGCTGTTCGCGTGGGCGCTACAGCAAACCCCGAGAAGGAAGTTTTTGCAAGTGCTTACAAGAGTGCCGATGGTGACTCCGTGATCGTGGTGCTTGTGAACCGCGATTATAAAAATTCCAAGAGTGTAACCGTGAAGGTGCAGGGCGCCGATGTCCAGTCGTTCCACGTGTACACCACTAGCGAAGCAAAGAACGCCAAGTACGAAGGCGAAGTCGAGGTCAAGAACGGTTCCGTGACGATTTCAATGGATGCTGGGAATTCGAACAACAAGGATTGCATCGTGACGCTCGTTGGTGTGGGCACTCCATCTGAACCGACTCCTCGTGAACCGTTTGGCGGCAAGGTCGCTGAAATCCCGGGCAAGATTGAAGCTGAAAACTTCGACATTCCGGGTACGGGCAAGGCTAACAAGTCCTACTACGAAAATGATTCCGAAGACCGTGGCGAAACGAATTTCCGCGAAGGCACTGGCGTTGACATTTACAAGAAGGCAACGGGCTACGTTGTGGGCTACAACGAGGAAGGCGAATGGCTTGAATACTCCGTGAACGTGAAGGAAGCTGGTGATTATACCATGTTTGCTTCTGTCGCAACGAGCAATTCGACGTCAGGTTTCTCGCTTTCCTTGGATGGCGAAACGCTTGTCGAAAATGTCGCTCTTTCGGGCTCAAGCTTTGACGAATTCACCAAGGTCAAGGCCAATGTAAAACTCCCGGCTGGCGAACATATCCTCCGCATGACGGTAACGGGTTCCTGGTTCGATATCGACTACTTCAACTTTGCAAAGGGCAAGGATGCTGCCGATCCGGACGATAAGACGATTGGTTTGCGCGGTGTCGATTTCCGCATGCCGACCGAGGCTGAAAATTACAGCGTGTTTGATATGAACGGCGTGTTGGTGGGTAAGTTTGAAGCCGTGACTAAGGCTGATGTCCAGCGCATGACCAAGAACGTGGTGCATCAGAATGGCGTTTACTTCGTGAAATCGTTGAAATCCGCCAAATCCTTCCGCGTTTCAGTCGTTAAATAGTTTTCATATTCCTAAAGCGGGGGCCAAGCAATTGGCTCTCGTTTTTTTAGGAGTGTTGGTTTGACAAAAAAAATTTGCAGATAAATAAGAAATAATAGGATATTTTTAAAAAGTAACTGATTGGAATAAGGGGTAAAAATGAGTGTGGAAAATCTTAAAAAACTGATGGCTGTCGCTGGCGTTGCGGCTGGCTTTTCTCTGTTCGCGGTTTCTGGATCTAATGCAGCTCCGAATCCGAACTTCCATATTTATATCGCATATGGTCAGTCTAACATGGCGGGGAATGGCGATATCGTCCCTGCAGAGGACCAGGCCAAGGATCCCAAGAATTTCCTCATGTTGGCTTCGCACAACGCAAATGCGAACCAGCGTAGTGGCAAAACGACCCAGTCTATCAAGGTGGGCGAATGGTATCCGGCGATTCCCCCAATGTTCCATCCTACCGAGAATCTCTCCCCGGCGGACTATTTTGGCCGCGCGATGGTGGATTCCTTGCCGGGTGTGACCGTGGGTATTATCCCTGTGGCTATCGGTGCTGTAGCTATCAAGGCTTTTGACAAGGATCAGTACAAAGCTTACTTCAATTCTGCTGAAAGTTATATCAAGAACTGGGCAAAGGACTATGATTCCAATCCCTATCAGAGAATTGTGGACTTGGGCAAGAAGGCTAAGGAAGTAGGCGTCATCAAGGGATTTATTTTCCACCAGGGCGAAACCGATGGATCTGGCTCGGAATGGCAGAATAATGTCTATAAGACCTACAAGGACATTGTAAATGCTCTTGAACTGGACGAAAACGAAGTGGCCTTTGTGGCAGGCGAATTGCTCCAGGAAGGCAACAACTGCTGCGGCGGCAAGAATGCCGGTATTGCCCAGCTTAAAAGCAAGTTCAAAAAGTTCGGTCTGGCCTCTTCCAAGGGTTTGCAGGGTAACGGCAGGGACCCTTACCACTTTGGCCGCGCGGGCGTGATTGAACTGGGCAAGCGCTACTGCTCCGAAATGCTCAAGCTTATCGACAAGACTATCGATCCGGATGCTCCGGCTGTCGACCTGGTTGACCCCAGCAAGTCTGTGGTTCCCGACGAACCTCCCGAGGAATATGGCCCCTATGGCGATGCTCCCGCAAGTATTCCTGGCACTATTGAAGCTGAAAACTACAACAAGGGCGGAGCCGACAAGGCCTATTACGATTTGAGTAAAGGCAACGAAGGCAACAAGTTCCGCAAGGACGATGTTGATATTTACCAGCCGAACATGGGTATTGTTGTAGGTCACTGCCAGAAGGGCGAATGGCTCAAGTACACCGTGAAGGTGGAAGCCGATGGCGAATATGAAATTTCTGCCCTTGTGGCTGGTGAAAACGGCTCCGGTAGCTTTAAGCTTTATGTGGACGATAAGCAGATTGGTGATGAAATTGTAAACGAAGGCAAGGGCTTTGACACGTTCTCCGAAGTGAGCGGCGGCAAGGCTACTTTGAAGGCTGGCGAACATGAATTGAAACTTGAAATTGCCAATGACTGGATCGATATCGACTATGTCGAGTTCAAGAAGGTTGACGATACTAACGGAATAAAGAACATTCGCTTGAATTTGACCGATACCGAAAGCCTCTTTAGCGTGTTCGATATGCAGGGCATTAAGCTTGGTTCGTTTACCGCCAAGGGCATGGAACATGCAGTTGCTCTCGTCAAGACCGATGCCAAACTCCGCAAGTACTCTAAGGGCGTGTTCTTCGTCCGTAAGGATGGTGCAACGCATATGGCCAAAAAAGTGGTTGTGCGCGAGTAAGCGTCGTTGGCGCTAGGCGACTTTGTCGCAATTAAATGTTTCTAGGTTAAAATTAGCTTCCCCGCCTCTGTGCGGGGATTTTTGCTTAAAAACTAAGTTCTAGTAACTAGTAACTCCCCTCCGTTGACAAAACGTCCATAATATATGGAGCCCATAATTGAAACAAAACACTCTTTTTAGGATAGTTTTTGAATGGTGAAAAATTTGGATTAAGGAAAAAATTATGGGTGTTGAAAAATCTTTAAAAAAATTGATGGCGGTTGCAGGTGCTGCGGCTGGCCTTTCTCTGTTTGGGCTTACAAGTGCAAATGCTGCCCCGAACCCGAACTTCCACATTTACATTGCCTACGGACAGTCCAACATGGCGGGTAACGGCGATATCGTCCCTTCCGAGGACCAGGCCGAAGCTCCCAAGAACTTTATCATGCTCGCTTCGCACACGGCAAATGCGAGCCAACGTAGCGGCAAGACGAATCAGTCCATTAAGACTGGTGAATGGTACCCGGCAATTCCGCCGATGTTCCATGCTTTTGAAAACCTCTCGCCGGCAGACTACTTTGGCCGCGCGATGGTCGATTCCTTGCCGGGCGTGACCGTGGGTATCATTCCGGTCGCTATCGGTGCCGTGAGCATCCGCGCTTTTGACAAGGATCAGTACGAGGCGTATTTCAGAGGTGATGGCAAGGACATTATGAACTGGGGCTGGCCCAAGGATTACGATAACAATCCTCCGGGACGCATCTTGGAACTCGCCAAGAAGGCTAAGGAAGTGGGCGTTATCAAGGGCTTCATCTTCCATCAGGGCGAAAGTGACGGTACCGATGCCAACTGGCGCAAAACGGTTTATAAGACTTACAAGGACATTATTGACGCTCTCGACTTGGACGAAAACGAAGTCCCGTTCGTGGCTGGCGAACTTCTCCAGGAAGGCAATAACTGCTGCGGCAGCAAGAACGGCGGTATTCGCGAACTCAAGAATAATTTCAAGAAGTTCGGTTTGGCCTCTTCTAAGGGTTTGCTGGGTAACGGCAAGGACCCGTACCACTTTGGCCGCGCCGGCGTGATTGAACTTGGCCGCCGTTACTGCTCCGAAATGCTCAAGCTTATCGACAAGACAATTGACCCCAATGCTCCTGCCGTGAACTTGGTGGACCCGAGCCAGTCTACGGTTCCGGATGAACCGCCTGAGGAATATGGCCCGTACACCGAAGCCATTGCCATTCCGGGCAAGGTACAGGCCGAAAACTACAACAAGGGTGGTGCCGAAGTCGCTTACCATGACGAAAGCAAGGGTAACGAAGGCGGCAAGCTCCGTAAGGATGACGTCGATATTTACCAGCCGAATATGGGTATAACTGTGGGGCATAACCAAAAGGGTGAATGGCTCAAGTACACCGTGAATGTGGAAGCTGATGGCGAATACGGAATTTCAGCTAATGTCTCTGGTGAAAACGGAACAGGCAGCTTTGTTCTTTACATCGATGACAAGAAAATCGGTACGGAAATCGTTAACGAAGGTAAGGGCTTTGATGAATTTACGACGGTAGATGGTGGCAAGGCAACGCTCACCAAGGGCGAACATGAACTGAAAATCGAAATCACGAATGACTGGATTGATATCGACTATATTGAATTCAAGGAAATCAGCTCCCAGCCGCCTATCGGAATCAAGAATGTGCGCTTTGACATGACCGAAGCCGAAAGCAGCTTTAGCGTGTTCGATATGCAAGGCATTAAACTTGGATCGTTTACCGCCAAGGGCATGGATGACGCCATGAACCTCGTGAGGGAAAACGCAAAACTCCGTAAGCAGTCAAAGGGCGTGTTCTTTGTCCGCAAAAACGGAAGTAAATCTTTAACCAAGAAGGTGGTAATACATGAATAAGAACGAGTTGGTTATCGTAAAGCAAATTGCTTTCTTCTTTGTCGTCGCAGTTGCCCTTGGCATCATGTACGGGTAAGCCTGGCTGGCAGTTGGCAGAATGCAGTGGGCGGTGGATCTTTACGCTGGCCTAGTCTGCAAAAAAATTAGTGTGACTCCCTCAGAGCCCTGGTGAACCCAGGGCTCTTTTCGTATCGACCATTAGTCTTGAAGCGAAACGTCAATGTCGCGGCCCCGGTCATCCGCAAGGAGGTTGGGCTTTGCTTCATCTGAAATTTCTTATTACAATTGCAACGGGATTCGTTATATAGTTGCTTTCTTTGCATAAAAAAATCGCTCTGGATGTTTCCAGAGCGATCTAGTGTAGTATAGGATGAATTATGAAATCAAATTCATTACGGGAGTGTGAACTGCTTCAGGAACGGCCAGCCAATCTTGCCGTCGCCCTGTTCGTGGCCACCACCCTGCTTGGTGCAGAGCACAACCTTCGTGCCGTCCTTGCACTTGGAGTATTCTTGGCAACCATTGCTGTTCTTAGACGGAGAGCCTTCGCAACCGTTCTTTTGGGCCCAGAACTGGAAGTTCCTTTCGGCACCAAGGAAGTTCAGGCCGTCGCCATAGCCGCTATCGCCACCTTGGTATTTGCAGACGGGGTCGGACGTGCCACGGAACATGATGATAGAAATCGGACGTTCAGGATTGCACTTGGCGCTGTTTGTGGTGTTCAAGTCCATACCTGCCGGAGCAACTGCGGCGTACACATCAGACATGAAGCATGCCACATGGTTACTCATACCGCCACCCATTGAGAATCCGGTTGCATAAACGCGCTTCTTGTCGATGCAGACCTTTTCTTCGACTGCGGCGATCATTTCGCGAGAGAACTTCACGTCGTCATCGTCGGAGCAGCAAGGACCAACGTTCCAGCCCGGACCCATCTTTCTGGAGTCAGCAGACTTCGTGCCATCGGGGTACAGAGAGATAACGCCTTCAGGGTCTGTCTGAGCCTTGTAGGTCGTGCCGTTGAGCTGGTTGGAGCCAGAACCCATAACCGGATGGTAGTCCACAACGAGAGGTACCGGCTTGTCGCCCTTGTAGGCGCTCGGCACGTGCATGATGAAGGTGCGCTTCTTGCCATCGACAGTCACGCTCATGTTGTGGTTGCCGGACTGGTAAGCCTTGCCGGAGCAGTCGATGATTTCTTCAATCTTGCTGCTGGAGGATGCAACCGGCTTTTCAGAGCTGGAAGACTGTTCAACCTTTTTGCTGGAGGAACTGGAAGGTTCCGTGCCGCCGGCCTTCATGGTGACGTTGACATTGGTTTCGGTGAACTTTGTCATGTTGTAGGTCGTGTTCTGGTAGCCTTCCTTGGCGAACATAATAGCCGGAAGCGGACCATCGTCCTTGAGAAGTGTTACGACCTTGCCGAGCTGGTAGGTGCTGCGGTTTCCATCAACGTTGATGCGGAGGTACTTGGCGCCCTTTGCTGTCGTCTTGTTCAAGTCAAAACTTAATGTTTCGTTGACGTAGTGTTGCGTCCTGGAGAAGGCGACCTTACCGAGTGCATCCATGACAGACACTGTGATAGTCTGAGCCTTGATGTTTGCGATGGTAATCACATTGTTTTTGAATGTGACGGCGGTCTGGATGGCCTGAATGCCATTGTTTGCAGTCTGTTCATAGGCGAGACTGAATTTTCCGCCTTCAATAGAGGTTGTTTCGACACCAGCGTAGTTGAATGAGCTGATTTTTACATCAGAAAGAGGCTCGCCCTTGTCGGATTGAACAACACCACTGATGCTCCATGCGAAAGTAAGCGTGCTGAACAACGCTACTGTTCCGGTTAATGCCATGAATTTGGACATGGTCGTACGACTCCTTTTGTTGTTAAAATTTTTTCCAAACCAGTTTTGCACCCAAGCCAGCCTATCCCAAGATAAAATGCTAAGCCTGATACGCTCAAAATATAGAAGTAATCATTTTTTTTTAAATAGAAATTTGTTGTGAAAAATTATAAAGCGTTGTGAAAATTGAGAAATGTCACGTGCTCTGTAAAAAAAAGAAAACTAGGCTGTTGATAAAAAATCCATGAAAAGGGGGAATATTGCTGCAATTTAGGCCTATAAACGGGGTAAATTAGGGTTATAGATAAGTCCATTCTTGGTTGGAAAGGAGTCGTTTATGGGATTGTTTAGTAAAATGGCAAAAACAGCCGCTTTTACGGTTTTAGCGGCAGCTGTTGTGAATAGTTTTGCCGTGACGGTCAATAACCCGATTATGTATGTCGATAGCCCGGACCCCTCGATTGTCCGTGTCGATGATGCCTATTATATGGTGACGACCACGATGCATTTTGCGCCGGGCGTGCCTGTTTTCAAGAGCACCGATTTGGCCCAGTGGCGCACGGTGGGGTATGCTTATCAGACTCTTTCTAATGGCAACAATATCAGTTTGAATGGCGGTCAGGATGCTTACGGCAAGGGTTCGTGGGCATCGAGCATCCGCTACCACAAGGGTTTTTTCTACGTCTTGACGCCGTCTTACACGACGAACAGGACGCACCTTTACAAAACCGCCGATGTCGAAAATGGCCCGTGGTCCGAAGTGCAGCTCCCGTTCTATCACGATCCGTCGCTGTTCTTTGACGATGACGGCACGGTTTGGGTGTTCTATGGCTCGGGCGACCAGATTAGCTACGTGCAGCTGAACGACGATGCGAGCGGCGTAAAGGCCGGTGGCAAGAGCGGTAAGGTTGGCGGCGTGAGTGTGAACCAAGTGACCGGCACCAATAACTATTATGTGCAGCAGGAAGGCTCGCACATGGAAAAGGTGAACGGCGAATACTACCTCTTTACGATTTCTTGGCCGGCTGGCAAGAGCCGTAGCGAAATTGTCTATCGTTCCAAGAACCTTCTCTCCGGATTTAGCGGAAGATATTTCTTGTCCGATAACGGTGTTGCGCAGGGTGGCATCTTCGATACGCCGGATGGCAAGTGGTATGCATTGTTGTTCCGCGATTCAGGCCCGGTTGGACGTATGTCGCACCTAGTTCCGATGGAATGGAAGGACGGCTGGCCAGTGCCCACGAGTGGTTCCAAGGCCCCCGCGACGATTGATTTGCCGGAATCCCCGCTTCCTGGCTATGGCATGGTGACTTCCGATGACTTTGATTCCGACGTGCTTCCGCTGGAATGGCAGTGGAACCACAACCCGGATAACAAGAATTGGTCTTTGACGGCGAATCCGGGATTCTTGCGCATTACCACGGGCCGCACCGATAGCCGCATTGTCAACGCGAAGAACACGCTCACGCAGCGTTCCTTTGGCCCCAAGAGTTCTGGCCGCACGCTTGTGGATGGCAAGGGCATGAAGGATGGCGACATGGCTGGCCTCGTTGCATTGCAAGATGACAAGGGCTTTGTCGCTCTTGCAAAAGACGGTGGCAGCTACAAGGTAGTGATGTACAGCGGAAACAAGGATCGCGAGAGTCTTGTCAAAAGCGAAAATCTTTCGGACTCCAAGGTTTACTTGCGAATCGATTTCGACTTGCCCATTGACCGCGGCACTGCATATTTCTACTACAGCACCGATGGCAATACTTGGACAAAAATTGGCAACGATGTCAAGCTGAATTATGACCTTCACATGTTCGTGGGGGTACGCTGGGGACTCTTCAACTTTGCGACAAAGACTGCCGGCGGTTATGCAGACTTCGACTGGTTCAAGGTCGGTACCGACTACAAGGACGAAATTTATCTGGATGCGGCTCAGGATACGACTCCGCCGACACCGTATGGCGATGTTGCAGCCAAGATTCCAGGCAAGGTTGAAGCCGAAAATTACGATGTCGGTAAACCGAACCGCGCCTACTACGACAAGGACGGCGACAATCAGGGCAAGGCCTACCGCGAAGAATCCGTGGACATTGTGCAACTTGATTCCACTGACAAGTCCAAGGGCTACGCCATTGGCTACACCGGTGAAGGTGAATGGTTGCGCTATACAGTGAATGTTGCCGAAACGGGCACTTACGAAGTAAAGGTGAACATGGCGACACCTTCCGAGAATGCCGGCGTCAAGCTTTACATCGATGGCAAGGCTGTGACGGATGAAATTATTGCTAAGCAGAATGGCGAAAGCGATTGGTCCACTTATAGCGAAGTTTCTGTTCAGACAAAGGAAATCGAAAAAGGCGAACACGCTCTTAAAGTGGAAATTGTTGGTAACAACGTCAACGTAGATTGGCTCGAATTCTGTCTTGGCGAATGCAAGACGGTAAAGATTGGCAATGTGCGCTACGGCATGGATGCCTCCAGAACGTATGGCGTTTACAGCCTCAACGGTTCGTTTGTCGGCCGTGTCGATGCGTCGAACTCTTTCGACGTTCGTTCTAAGGTTAGCTCGCTCGTGAAGGAAAGTGGCGTGTATGTCGTCAAGTCCCTCACCACCGGCCTCTCCCACCGCATCTCTGTCACTAAGTAATTTATTCTAATTCCTCCAAACACACCCGAGGCTTGGATGCACCCGCGGAAAGCTTGCTTTCCTGCGGGTATGTCCAAGCCGTTTTTGTGTTTTGTAACCACACCCTTCTTAACACCCTCTTTCGTTCGCGTTGTATCCACTTCCTACTGTCTACTAATCAATATCATTGACAAATCGCAACGAAAAATAACGCTCTCCGCGTGATATAGCCTCACTCCAGAAGTATCTTCTATTTAGGTGAATAGGGGTACTTTCTAAAGGAGTAGGTATGTTTGGTAAACTGTCCGTCGGTTTGGCGACTGTAGCGTTCTTGGCAAGTTTCGCCTTTGCAGACAACATTAATGTAAACGGCACGAACCGTACCATGAATGTTTATGCGCCGAGAAACATTGAAAAAAATCGTCCGCTTATCATCCAGATGCACGGCATGAATCAGGATGCTCCGTATCAGCAGAACGCTGCCAAGTGGGAGCCGATTGCCGATACGGCCCGCTTTGTGGTCGTGTTTCCGAACGGTCAAAATAAGGCTTGGGATATTTCCGGCGACAAGGATCTCAATTTCATCAAGGCCATCATCAACGAAATGTATAACAAGTACGGCATCGACAAGAATCGCGTTTATGTTTCGGGCTTCTCGATGGGTGGCATGATGAGCTACCATGTGGCGAACAAAATGGGCGACCAAATTGCAGCGATTGCTCCGGTTTCCGGTGGCGGTGGGGTAAACTCGCCCAAGCGCGCCATGCCGATTATGCATACGCATGGCACGACCGATGACGTGGTGAATTACAACAGCACCGTGAATACCCTCAAGGGTTGGGTTTCTGCGCAAAAATGTTCTTCAAGTTCCAAAGTCACAAAGCCGTATCCTGCACACAAGTCGGGCTCTGCCGCCTCTCTTGAAGTCTGGAGCGGCTGCAAGGACAATGTCGAAGTCCGTTTGCTTACCATTGCAGGCAAGGGACACTGGTATTCCATGGACGAAGCGAGCGTCAACACGAGTGTAGAAATCTGGAACTTTGTCAAGAATTATTCGCTCGACGGTTCTAGCATTACGCCACCGATTCAGGTGCCGACCGACCGCGACAGCATTTTTAACGGCGGTTTCGATTCCACAGATGTCGCTTGGACTTTGCAGACTCACGGCAGCGCCGCTGCCACAGGTGACGTGAAAAATGGCAAGTATGAGCTCGACATTTCTGCAATTGGTACGGAAAATTACCAAGTGCAGGTTATCCAGCACGATTTGCACCTCGAAAAAGGCCAATGGTACGAAGTGAGCTTTGACGCCAGCGCCGGAGCAAACCGCACGCTCGAAGTGAATGTGGAACAGCATACCGATCCGTGGGCGAGCTACCTCACCGAAAAGCAGAATTTTGAAATCGGCAAGGAATCCAAAACGTATTCCTTCCAGTTCCAGATGACTGCTGCCACCGACAAGGATTCCCGCTTGAGCTTTAATGCGGGCGCCTCGACGGGCACGCTCACGCTCGATAACGTGAAACTCAAGAAAATTGCGGAACCCGATCAGGGGACAATTGCGCTTACGCCATCTCTCCGCTTTGCAACTGCCGCTGGCAAGTATAACGTCTATAGCCTCACGGGCAAGCGCCTCGGCTTTGTCGAAATCATCGAAAACGATGTGCCGAACATGCAAAAGACGGTGAAAAATGCAGGCTTTGGCAAGGGCGTCTACATCTTGCGTCGCAAAAAATAGTTTCGTTCTCTCTCTAATCAAGAGCAGTCCCCTGAAAAGGGGGCTCTCTTTTTTTGGGGCTTTTCCCAATAACTAAGCTCTAAGTTCTAAGTTCTGCCAACTAACTAAGCTCTGCCAACTAATATCCATCATGGATAATATGTCAAGGGAATTGTTAAGGCGTATTGAAATAATTCGTTTTTTAGGGGATATCTTTAGTTTTGGGGTATAGTTAGTACCTAGGAACAGGAGTGCCTATGTTTGGTTTGATGAAAAAAAACGGTTGCAAACTTGGGGTGTTGGCAACTTTGGCTTTAACGAGTTTGGTGGGATCGGCTTTTGCTAGTGCCGATACTTTGGTGCTTACGCCACCGCTGGGATGGAACAGCTGGAACGTTTTCCACGAAAACATCAACGAAAAGCAGATTCAGGAAATCGCCGATGCCATGGTCTCTTCGGGTTTGAGAGATGCGGGCTACGTCTTCCTGAACCTCGATGACAACTGGATGGATACCAAGCGCGATGCCCAGGGCAACCTCCAGAACAACCCGAAGACTTTCCCCAGCGGCATGAAGGCCATTGCCGATTACGTGCATAAAAAAGGCCTGAAGTTCGGTCTTTACGGTGACCGCGGCAAACGTACCTGCCACCATTACAACAGCAAGTGGGATAGCCAGAGTGGTTCCAACGGTCACGAAGAACAGGACGCCAAGAAACTCGCCGAATGGGGTGTGGACTACTGGAAGTACGACAACTGCGATTCTGACCCGAATACCCAGGAAAAAGATTATACCGCCATGTCCAAGGCTCTCCGCAATTCCGGACGCGACATCGTGTTCAGTATTTGCATGTGGGAATACAAGGACTGGATGCCCAAAATCGCTAACCTCTGGCGCACCACTTTCGATATCGGCCCCGAATGGATTTCCACTTCGTGGTACCGCGGCGTCTATGAAATTATCGATGCCAACAACAAGTATTGGCAAATTGCAAAGCCCGGCCACTGGAACGACCCGGACATGCTTGAAGTCGGCAACAGGGGCCTCTCTTACGAAGAACAGCGCTCCCAGATGACGATGTGGTCCATCATGGCGGCTCCTATCATGATCAGTTCCGACGTGCGCAACATGAGCAACGAGACCAAGGAACTTTATCTGAACAAGGACATGATTGCTATTAACCAGGATTCCTTGGGCGTTCAGGGCCACCGCATTTCCGATAAGCAAGGCAAGCAGGTTTGGACCAAGCCTTTGAAGAATGGCGACATTGCTGTGGCGCTCCTCAATAACAACGGCTCTACCCAGACAGTTGAATGTAACTTTGCTGACATTGGCGTAGAAGGCGAAGTGGAAGTTCGCGACGCTTGGAAAAAGAAAGATCTGGGTCCGGTTTCCCATGTCTCTATTGAACTCCCGGCTCACGGTTCTGCTCTGCTCCGCTTGATTCTCAAGCCTGTTCCGCGCGAACCGTTCAAGGGCAAGGCTCTCGCCATTCCGGGCAAGATTGAAATGGAAGACTTCGACATCAACGGCGTGGGTGAGGGCAACACCACTTACAACGAAAGTGATACCGAAAACCACGGTGACTCTGACTACCGCAAGGGTACGGGCGTCGATTTGTACGAGAAGGCTACTGGCGTTATCGTAGGCTACAACCAGGCCGGCGAATGGCTGGAATACACCGTGAAAGTTGCCAAGACGGGAGCTTACACGATGAATGCTTCCGTTGCCTCTGCCAACAGCACTTCTAGCTTCAAGCTTTCCATGGATGGCAAGGACATCACTGAAGAAATTTCTGTTCCGCAGGCGACCTCCGGCGAAGACAACTATGACGAATACAATACGGTTGAAGCCAAGGTGGACTTGACCGAGGGCGAACACATTCTCCGCTTCACGGTTACCGGCGATTGGATGGACATTGACTGGATCGAGTTCGTTGATGAAAAAGTGGGGCTTGCTAAAACTCGCCTGACTTCGCTCGAATCCGAGAATTCGTACAACGTATTTAGTGCGACAGGAAAGCATCTTGGCCGTGTAGAATTGAATGGCGCTAGCATGGTGCAGGCGCTTGAAAACGCTGGCTATGCACGTGGCACGTACATGATGCGCGCCGTCAAGGGTAATCAAATTCATCGCGTGAACATCGCGAAATAAAAGACTAGGGTGGCTTCACCCTTTCGCAAAATTTCTCCTCACACGCATTCAAAATGCCTCGCTTTCCCGCGAGGCATTTTGTGCTTTTGTCGCCGTATCTTTTTGACGCCGAAAGCAAAAAAACATTAATTAGTAACTATTAACGAGTAACTGCGTTGAAGCCGCTTAGTAACTAAGCTCTAAGTTCTGTCTACTTCCAACTTCCTACCGCCTGCTTCCTACTTCCTACTATCCATGGATAAACAGTCCACGCTATCTTGATGCTGCGCATAGAAAAAAGCCTTTTTCAAGAATAATTTTAAAGTGTTGTTAGGGAAAACCCAAGGTGTATGGTTTTTAACGTGAGGTTAGGTATTATGAGCTTCAAAACATTAAGTCAAATGGCTGCGATTTCTGCGCTCTTCTTGGGTGCAACTATTGCAACCGCTGCTGATCAGGCTACATTCTATGTCGCTCCGAATGGTAGCGATTCCAACAAGGGTACCGAAGAGGCTCCCTTCAAGACGATTACGCAGGCACAAAAGGCTGTGCGCGCTATCAACGGCACGATGACCGGCGATATTTCCGTTATTCTCCGTGGTGGTACTTACCAGCTCCCCGCAACGGTGAACTTTACCGAAGCCGATGGCGGTAAGGATGGTCATTATGTGCGCTATAAAGCCTATCCGAACGAAACTCCGCTTGTCACGGGCGGTATCCCGATGTCTGGCTGGACCATTCACGATGAAAAGAATAACATCTGGAAGGTCGAAGGTGTCGATGCTCGTTTCCGCCAGCTTTACGTGAACGGCAAGAAGGCAATTCGCGCCCGTATGCCGAACCTCAAGGATAATGGCGACCACAACTTCTTCCGCTTGAACAAGGTGGACTCCACTGGTTCTGCGTTCCTCTTGAATGGCAATGATATTAAATCGACTGACTGGAAGAATCCCAAGAAAGTCGAAATCCACTTGATGATTGCATGGGCCGAAAGCATCTTGCGTCTTGATAAGATTACGCAACAGGGCGGTGTCTATAAGTTCGAGCCGCAGGATCCTGAAAGAAGCAAACTTTTCCGCCGCAAGTACCCGATGCTCGGTACCGCATTCATGAGTAATCCGCCGAAGCAGCAGGTTTACTACCTCGAAAACGCATACGAATTTATCGACCAGCCGGGTGAATGGTACCTCGACGAATCGACCAACACGCTTTACTACAAGGCTCGTGAAGGCGAAGCGATGGGTACGGCTAATGTGGTTGCACCGCGCGTCAATACGCTCTTCAGCATCCTCGGTAAGGATACTAAGAACAAAGTTGGTTACATGTCTTTTGAAGGTATTACCTTTGCACATACAAACTATTTGCGCCCGAGCGAAGAAGGATTCTTGGATTTGCAGGCCGGTATGTTCAACATCGAAGTCATGGAAGAAAATGGCCGCCTCGGCAGTAACAAGTTCCTCCTCTGGCGTCCGGATGCAGGCTTCCGCATCGAAAACGCTCACCACATGAAGATTAAGAATTGCACCTTCACGCAGATGGCTGCAACCGGTCTTGATATGGTTTCAGGCACGAACGACGACCTTGTCGAAGGCAACGTGTTCTACGAACTTGGAGCAAACGGCATTATGCTCGGCAAGTTCTCTCAGGACTCCTTGACCGAAATCCACATTCCGTACAATCCGACCGATAAGGACGAAATCAGCACTCGCGATACGCTCCGTTACAACCTCATTACGAACGTGACGAACGAACATCAGGGCGCTGTGGGTATTGCCGCTGGTTATCCGCGCTATGTCGTGATTGAAAACAACGAAGTGTCTTATACAAACTATTCCGGTATTTCTGTGGGTTATGGCTGGACGACTAAACAAACAGCTATGACGAACAACCACATCAATAAGAACAACATCCACCACATTTCCCGCTTGCTTTGCGATTCTGGTCCGATTTACACTTTGAGTAACCAGGGTACGGGCAGCGAAATCAAGGAAAACTACCTCCACGATTACGGTGGATCTGATTGGGCTGACTATTGGGTTCTTCCGATTTACCTCGATGAAGGTTCCAGTGGCTTTACTGTTGAAAACAACTCTTACAAGAATGCTCCGAGTGGTGTTGGCCGTAACGCTCCGGGTCAGTATACTGAAAAGAATAACAATGGCTACATCGCTTCTGTTGCCGAAGCTGCAGGCCTCCAGGGCGAATTCAAGAACATTGGTGACCGCATCGCGACAATCCCGCTTCCGGATTTTTCCAACGTGGTTCCGCAGGCTCCGTTTGTCGAAAATATGACGATTCCGGGCATTGTCGAAATGGAAAATTACGACGAAGGTGGCCAGAGCATTTCTTTCAACGACAAGGACTTTGTGAACGAAGGCGGCGTCTATCGCGAAGATGGCGTGGACATTGTCCAGATCGATTCTACCGACAAGACGAAAGGCTATGCAGTGGGTTACACGCAGGCTGGTGAATGGATGGAATACACTGTGAATGTCTCTGCTGCTGGCGAATACGCTTTCATGGCTAACGTGGCTACCGGTCTCGAAGGCTCTGGCTTCCAGCTCTTCTTGGATGGCAAGGCTATCTCTGATACGATTGTGGCCCCGCAGGGCGAAGACTGGAATACATATGGCACGGTCGATGGAAAAACGACTGCTATTGAAGCTGGCGAACATGTGTTGCGCGTGGCTATCACAGGAGCTTACTTGAACATTGACTGGATCAAGTTCGGTAAGAGCAAAGAAGAAATCATTTCTATCAAGCCAAGTGTCCGTTATGGTTTGAACATGGATATCTCTCGCAGCTCTACGCTCAACGTCTTTGATATCCGTGGCCAGCGCTTGGGAACGCTCCGCGTGATGGGTATGCCGACGACGAGTTCTGTGCTTCAGGAAATGCATGCAAAGAACTTTAAGTCTGGTGTCTACTTTGTTCAGAGTGCGAACAAAGTCTTTGGCAAGATGGTGCAAGTAAAATAAGTAGGAATGGGGTGCTTTATGAAAATGACAAGTAAAATACTTCTCGCGTTTGGACTTGGTTTTGCGTCCAATGCGCTTGCAGAAAACCCGATTATCCAAACGTACTATTCGCCGGACCCGGCTCCGGTTGTGTTTGGCGACACCGTCTGCGTCTATACCGGTAACGACGAAGGTGGTTCCTTCTTTACCATGCACGGTTGGCGCGTTTCTTGCACCACCGATATGGTGAACTGGACCGACATGGGTGAGCTCATCCTTTCGAATAAAGACTTTGGCGGCAACGCAAAAGATAACGGCGACTGGGCTGCTCAAGTTGTCCGTCGTAATGGCAAGTATTATTACTATGTGACCGTCGAATCGACTCGCGGTGGCCGCGCTATCAACGTTGCCGTGGCCGACAAGCCGCAAGGTCCGTTCAAGGATGCCCGCAATGGTCAGCATCTTGCTGGTCCGAACTGGGATTACATTGACCCGACTGTTTGGATTGACGATGACGGCCAGGCTTGGCTTTATTGGGGCAACCCGAAGCTCTATTACGCCAAGCTCAAAGAGAATATGATTGAGTTTGACGGGCAAATTCAGGTGACGGACATGAGCCGCGGTTTTTCACCGAACGGAAACTCCGTCTATACCGAAGGCCCGTGGATTCACAAGCGCGATAAGAAGTATTACATGATTTACGCTTCTCATGGCGTGCCTGAAAAGATTTCGTACTCCACCAGTGATTCTCCGACGGGTCCGTGGAAGTGGGGTGGAATCATCATGGACCAGGGCAATGGAACTGCGTTCACGAACCACTCCGGCCTCATTGACTTCAAGGGCCGCAGCTTCTTCTTCTATCACAACCAGAAGAATGTGAGCGGTGGTGGCTATAGCCGTTCTACCGCAGTTGAAGAATTTACCTGGAATGCAGATGGTTCTATTCCGACCATCAAATCTACGGACAATGGTGTCGTGAAGCCTATCAAGAATCTTGACCCGTTCGAACGCGTTGAAGCCGAAACCAAGTCTTGGGTGGGTGGCATCAATGTGGACAAGAGCGGTGGATACACCATCATCAAGCATGTGGCAAAGCAGGGCGATAATGTTTATCTCACCAACATGGGCAACAACTTCTATACGAAAGTTCGCTCCGTGGACATGGGTGATGGTGCCGAAAATATCATCATCTGCACCAAGGGTAATGGCGGTAAGCTTGAAGTTCATACCGGTTCTACGACGGGTCCGACGATTGCAACGATTGATGTGCCGAAGAGCTCCAGCTGGCAAGAAAATACATTTGCTTTGACGGATGCAGCCGGTGTCGAAGATCTCTACTTTGTTGTAAAACAGGGCGGTTTTGATTTCGACTATTGGTACATGGAAAGTGCTGCAACCAAGATTCCGCAGGAACCGTTCAAGGGCACGGCTTCCGCAATTCCGGGCAAAATCCAGGCCGAAGATTATGACAAGGGCGGCCACAACAAGGCCTTCTACGATAACGATCGCGCTAATCAGGGCGGCGCCTATCGCGAAGACGAAGTGGATATTGTCCAGCTCGATTCTACCGACAAGTCTAAGGGTTATGCCATCGGCTACACCGAAGACGGCGAATGGGTCGAATACACGGTCGATAACCAGATTGCATCTGAATACACAATCGTTGTGAACATGGCAACAGCTTCTGACGATGTGGGCGTCCAGTTCTATATCGATGGCGAGGAAATCACCGATGTTATCAAGGCCGAAAAGGGCGAAGATTGGTCGCACTATTCTACAATTGAAGCCAAGACAAAGGAAATCCCGAAGGGTGAACATGTGCTCAGAATGCAAATCGTCGGAAATTTCGTAAACGTAGATTGGTTCAAGTTCTGCATGGGATTCGATTGTGAAGATCAAGTTGGAATCAAGAACGCTCGCGTGGAACTCCCGATTGCCGAAAAGTCTTACGCTGTGTTCACTATGACTGGCAAGTACCTTGGACACGTTGACGCTAAGGGCCAGAGCCTTGCAAAGTCCATCCGCTCTGCAGGTTTTGTTCCGGGCGTGTACATGGTTCGCGGCCTTGGCCATTCCAAGACATTCCGCGTTCTCGTGAAATGACACGAATAGTGTCATCCTGAGCGATTTTTCTAACCTCACTGGGCCCGCCTCTGGCGGGCCTTTTTCTATTGCTGAAATAATTGTCGAAAAAGTTGTAACGTTACAGATTAAAACATTCCAGGTTGCAATAACGACGGACGTTTAAAAGGATTGTAACCCTTGATAAAATGTCCACAGAACCTTGCTTTTTTGGTGAAAAAAGTTTCGATTTTTGGGGTATTTTTTTATGCAGGAATATGAACGGGAGGACTCTATGAAGTTCGGAATTAATTTGTCTTTGACAATGTCAGCCGGTTTGGTTTTGGCGACGTCTTTGTTTGCTCAACCCAACGACGAATGGAATGGCAAACCGAGAATTTTTGGCGTGAACACGCTTACTCCGCACGTAACTTCGATGCCGTACACGACTGTAGAAGAAGCTGTGAAGGGTGATCGTCACGCTTCGGAATGGTACCAGACGCTTACGGGCAAGTGGAAATTTTTCCATGTCGAAAAACCGAGTCAGCGCAACAACGATTTCTACAAGGATAATTACGATGTGTCCAAGTGGGATGAAATCAAGGTGCCGAGTTCGTGGCAGCTCTTGGGCTACGACCATCCGATTTACACGAACGTAATTTATCCGTGGTCTCAGAATAACCGCGTATCTGCACCGTATGCTCCGACGGATTTTAATCCGGTTGGTCATTATCGCCGCACGTTTACGGTTCCCGAAAAGTGGGATGGCAAGCGCATCCGTTTGCACTTCGAAGGTGTTGAATCCGCTTATTACGTTTGGGTGAACGGCAATTACGTTGGCTACAGTGAAGATACTTTCACGGGTCATGAATTCGATATCAACAAGTACCTCCGCAAAGGCGAAAATAACATCTCCGTGCAGGTGTTCCGTTGGTGCGACGGTTCCTGGCTCGAAGACCAGGATTTCATCCGCCTTTCCGGTATCATGCGTGACGTCTATATCTACGCTGTCCCGGAAGTACACATTCAAGATTTCCAGATTGATGCAACCCTTACGAATAGCTACAAGGATGGTCTCTTGAAGACGACCGCTTGGATTTACAATTCAAGTGGCAAGGAATCGGGTGAATACACTGTAGAACTTTCCCTCTACGATGCTTCCGGTGCCGAAGTGATTAAGCCCTCTGCTCAGAAGGTTTCTGGCATTGGTGTGAGAGGCGAAAAGAGCGTTCACTTTGAACTTCCGCTTTCTTCGCCGAAGCGCTGGTCTGCAGAAACGCCGGACCTCTATTCTGCCGTGCTTACGTTTAAGGATGCTTCGGGCAAGATTCTCCAGGTCGAAAGTAACAAGATTGGTTTCCGTAAGATTGAAATCAAGAAACAGAATGGTGCTCCGCGTTTGCTCGTGAACGGCATGCCGGTGAAATTCCACGGTGTTGATCGCCACGAACTCGATCCAGATAATGGCCGTGCAGTCACTTACGAACGCATGGAAAAAGACATCATTCTCATGAAGCAGTTCAATATCAACGCTCTCCGTATGTCGCATTATCCGAACAATCCGATGATGTACGATCTTTGCGATAAGTACGGTATTTACGTGATTGACGAAGCGAACGTTGAAAGCCATGGCGCAAATAACGACCTTCCGAAGAACAGCGATGATTGGCGCGCTCCGGCTGTGGACCGCCTGAATTCCATGGTGCAGCGTGACAAGAACCATCCGTCCATTATTCTTTGGTCTCTCGGTAACGAAGCCGGTAACGGTAACGTATTTGCCTCTGAACGTCAGCGAGCTCATGAAATCGACTCCACTCGCTTTGTGCATTACGAAGGCGACTGGAACAATGCCGATGTGAACAGCTGGATGTACTTTGGCCCAGAAGCTATTGCTAGTTACAATGATGCCAACAAACCGATTATGTTGTGCGAATACGAACACGCCATGGGTAACTCTGTAGGTGACTTGCAAGAATACATGGATGCCTTCTATAGCAACCCGCGCGCTTTCGGTGGTTTCATTTGGGACTTTATCGACCAGGGTCTCCGTCACAAGGGTACTCCGTACTTTGAATTTGGTGGTATGTGGGGCGACTGGCAGAACGACGACAACTTCTGTGCTAACGGCCTAGTGTTCCCGGATCGTGCGCTCCAACCGGAAATGTGGGAAGTCAAATATCAATATGCACAAGTCCGCGTCCACAATGTAGATGCTGCTAAGGGTAAGATTGAAATCGAAAGCCGCTACCTCTACAAGAATCTTGGTGATTTCCTCGATGCATTCTGGCAAATTAAGGAAAATGGCAAGGTTATTGAAGAAGGCAAGCTCGATGGTTCTCAGTTGAACATCGGCCCGAACGAAAAGAAAACTGTGACTATCAAAATGCCTGAAATCAAGACGACGGTTGGCGCTGAATACTTCCTCGATATTGATTTCCGCTTGAAGAAAGATGAACTTTGGGCATTTGCTGGCCACAGCGTTGCTCACGAACAGTTTGGCATTGACTTGGGACAACTCTGGTCTACTGAAATTGATATCAGCTCTATGAGTGCCACCAAGGTTAATAAGAGCAATGGCCTTACAATCGAAGGATCCGATTTCAAGATTACATTCGATGAAAGAAATGGAACGCTCGCAAGCTATGTTCTCGATGGCGATACGATTATCAAGAATGGCGGCCGTCCGAACTTCTGGCGTGCTCCGACCGATAACGACAAGGGCTTCAACATGGAACGCGGCCACGGCGAATGGCGCAGCGCAAGTAAAAAACGCAACGTGACCTCCGAAGTGAAGGAAGTTTCTGCTCAAGAAACTCAGGTGACGTTCAACTTTAGCTTCCCGGATGTTGGCAGCTCCAAGATGAGACTTACCTACTATGTCTATGGCAGCGGCGATATCGTTGTGGATTACAAGTTCAATCCGGATGGCACCAAGAGCTATATCCCGAATGTGGGTACACTCTTCACGGTTCCGGGTGGTTACGAAAAGGTTCGCTGGTTTGGCCGCGGCCCGGATGAAAACTACATCGGACGTAATCGCGGTAGCTTTATGGGTCTCTATTCTACGACGGCAGATTCTATGACCGTAATGTACATGGAAATTGGTGAAACTGGCCAGCGCACCGATGTGAAGTGGGCGACGCTCACGAACAAGGATGGCAAGGGCCTCATGATTGTGGGTAACCCGCGTCTCGAATTCAGCGCCCAGCATTACACACCGGAGCAGCTCACCGACGTGAAGCTCCCGTGGGAACTCAAGCGCGACAAGGATATCACTCTCCGTGTAGACTTGCACCAGATGGGTCTCGGTGGTATCAATTCCTGGGGCGCAGAACCGATGCCTGCCTACCGCTTGAATGCTAACCGTGAATACTCTCATACGTTCCGCATTGCTCCGATTCGCAAGCAGTTGAACGACCCGACGGAATACTCTCTCCTCGGCTTCATAAACTTCGGTTGGAACAAGGAAATTTCTCCGGAAAAGTATGGCCCGGATGAAATTGAAAAGATTTATAAGAACGATGAAGGTAAGAAGGATATCACGGCTCTTCCGGGTATGAATAAAGCTCCGCTCGCTGTCGTTGCAGGCAAGGACTACAATGTCTTTGATGCTCAGGGCAAGAAGGTTGCTTCGTTCTCGACTCGCGGTGTCGAAGATCTCAAAGCGATGACATCTCTCGTTGTCAAAACCTCCGGCGTGTACGTGGTGAAATCTAAGCACGGTGGCCAAGCCTTCCGTATCACCGTCAAGAAGTAAAAAATAATCGATTGAAGAACTGTCATCGCGAGGCTTGCAAATGGCCCCGCGATGACTTTTTTATGCAATCGTCATTCTGAGCGAAGCGAAGAATCCATTAATGTTGGAGTAAGCGAGAAAGACTATTAAATAATTTAATGATGATAATAAAACGTCGAGAGAATGGAAGCGTCGGCCAAGGATGGGGAGGGTGCAGGGAGGGGCCCGTGCGGCCTTCGCAAAAGTGTGCAAAATGAGTGTCGCGGGAGGCTGCTTGCAGACTCTCATGACCGAATGCAGCCACGGACGCGTAAGCGTCAACTCTGAGCTGGGGCCCCGCCCGCATGACGTACTTTTTGCATTTAAAATGCACCTTGGGCGGCGAGACCTTTTCCTATTGATAAAAAATCAATGAGAAGAATTATTTGACTATATGAAAACCCCTCTCCGAGGGGTATTTTTTATTGTGGGAATAGGTTCCTTTTTTATTTGTCATCCTCGCGACTTGCACTGCCTGCGCTGAGCCATGTCGAAGTAAGGCGAGGAGTTGATAAAAGGTGTGTTTAGGTTAAGAGGTGAACATTATGTTTAGTACAAAGAAATCTTTAGCAAGCCGCGTTATTGCTTCTGCAGCGTTTGTTTGCGCTGTGGGCTTTACAAGCTCTTTTGCGACGACGGACAATCCGCTTACGCTTTGGTACAATAGCGATGCCGGTACCGAATTTACGAATGCGCTCCCGATTGGTAACGGCTACATGGGTGGCCTTATTTACGGTGGCGTCACCAAGGATTACATTGGCCTAAACGAAAGTACCGTTTGGTCGGGCGGTCCTGGCGATAACAACAAGCAAGGTGCTGCAAGCCACTTGAAAGAAGCCCGTGATGCGTTGTTCCGTGGCGACTACCGTGCTGCAGAATCCATCGTGAATCAGTACATGATTGGCCCTGGTCCTGCAAGTTTCCAGCCGGTGGGTGATCTCGTGATTACAACATCCCATAACGGGGCGACGAATTATCGCCGTGAACTTGATTTAAAAACTGCTATTGCAAAGACGACTTACACGCATAGCGGTGTCAAGCATACCCGTGAATATTTCGCAAGCTATCCAGACCATGTAATTGTCGTTCATTTGTCTGCTGACAAGAGCGGCTCCGTGAGCTTTGGTGCAACCATGACCACGCCGCACCGCACAAACCGCATGTCATCTAGTGGCAACACGCTCATTTACGATGTGACCGTCAACTCCATCAAGTTCCAGAATCGCTTGAACGTGATTACGGACGGCGGCACGGTCAGTGTCGTCAACGGCAACATCAATGTCGAAGGCGCAAACAGCGCAACGCTCGTGCTCACAACTGCAACGAACTTCAAATCGTATAACGATGTGAGCGGTGATCCGGGCGCAATCGCTTCTGAAATCATGGCCAAGATCGCAAAGAAGTCTTACGAAGATTTGCTTGCCGCACACCTCAAGGATTACCAGACTATTTTCAACCGCGTCAAGCTGGATCTCGGTACAGCCGACAAGAGCGCTGGCGATATCACGTCCACGCGTGTCAAGAATTTCAATTCTACAAACGACCCCTCTCTCGTAGAACTCCATTACCAGTACGGTCGTTACTTGCTCATTGCAAGTTCCCGTAAGGGTGGCCAGCCGGCTAACTTGCAGGGTATTTGGAACAAGGACACGAACCCGATTTGGGGCAGTAAATATACGACCAACATTAACCTCGAAATGAACTACTGGCCGGCAGAATCTGGCAACCTCGAAGAATGCGTTTGGCCGCTCATTGATAAAATCAAGAGCATGGTCCCGCAAGGTGAAAAGACTGCAAAAGTGCACTGGGGCGTTGACGAAGGTTGGGTCGAACACCACAATACTGACCTTTGGAACCGTTCTGCTCCGATTGATGGCGCATGGGGCCTTTGGCCGAGTGGCGCAGGCTGGCTCAGTACGCATCTTTGGGAACACTACCTCTACAATCCGACTGACAAGGCGTACTTGCAAGATGTTTATCCGACGATGAAAGGGGCTGCGCTCTTCTTCGTGAACAGCCTCGTCGAAGAACCCGAAACGGGCAATAAGTATTTGGTGACCGCTCCGAGCGATTCTCCGGAAAACGATCACGGCGGCTACAACGTTTGCTTTGGCCCGACGATGGACAACCAGATTATCCGCGACGTGTTGAATTACACAATCGAAGCCTCCAAGATCCTTGGCGTTGATGAAGATGTTCGCGCCAAGATGGAAGCAACTGTCAAGCGTTTGCCGCCGACAAAGACCGGTAAGTACGGACAAATTACGGAATGGCTCCAAGACTGGGACGATCCGAATAACAAGAACCGCCACATTTCTCATTTGTACGGACTTTTCCCGAGTGCTCAGATTACCCCGGAAGAAACACCGGACTTGATCAAGGGTGCAGGAGTTACGCTTCAACAGCGCGGCGATGATGCAACCGGTTGGTCTCTCGCTTGGAAAATCAACTTCTGGGCGCGTATGCATGACGGCGACCACGCTTACAAAATGATTCGTATGCTGCTTACGCCGAGCAAGACTTATAACAACCTGTTCGATGCCCATCCGCCGTTCCAAATTGATGGTAACTTTGGTGCAGTCTCCGGCGTGAACGAAATGCTCATGCAGAGCCATAACAACAGAATCAATTTGCTTCCGGCTCTCCCGTCGCAGTGGGCAAACGGCTCCGTGAAGGGCATCCGCGCTCGCGGTGGTTTCGAAATCGATTCCATGGCATGGAAGGGCGGCAAGCTGACCTATGTTGCAATTAAATCTCTCGTCGGTAGCACGCTTAATGTTGTGTCTGGTACAAATAAATTCTCGACTTCGACCGTTCCAGGCAAGGTCTATGAATTCGATGGCAATTTGAAAATCACGAATGCTCCGTTCGAACCGCTCGAAATTACAGACAAAATTCAAGCCGAAAACTATGTGGCTATGGATGGTGTGCAAATTGAAGAAGATTCCTTGGGCACTCCGAACATCGGCTGGATTAACGATGGCGACTGGACACAGTATTACATCAATGTTCCGGCTGCTGGTAGTTACATTTTGACGGGTCGCGTTGCAACAGGTTCCGAAAAAGAAAGCATCATCACGGTCACGGATTCTACGGGCAAAATCCTCGGAACGCTCTCTGTTGACCCCGCAAAATCTAAGGGCTGGAATGATTGGTACGAAGTTTCTACGAAGATTGCGCTCCCGGCAGGTAAGCAAAAACTCACGTTTACATACACCGGCGAAGACACGTACCTCTGCAATGTGGACTGGTATGATTTGAAGGCTGATCCGACGGCGCTCCCGCAGGTCAAAATGCATAATGCTTCGCTCTCTGTAAGCCGCGTCCCGCATTCGAGTGCATCCATCGCCTTGATGGTAAACGCTCCCGCAAACGATTACGTTGTCCATCTCGTTAGTGTCAACGGACAGTACATTGGAACGCAACGCGGCCACGGCGAAGGCCTCGCCGAGTTTGGCAAGAGCGCTTCTCTCGCACCCGGCATGTACTTTGCCATCGTCAAGAGCGGCTCCATCCAAAAGACCATGAAACTCTCCGTCCGCTAGCAAACTTCAACCCTCCTTAACGTCATTTCTCTTCGTGGCTTGGTCATTCTCGACTGAGCAAGGCGAAGGAGGGAATCCATACAATTGTTTTCTTCGTAGTCATTATCGTCCTTGAGGATTCGCGGAACCCGATAGGATTCATAAAAAATTCCTCCTCACTCACAAAGCCCTGAACTTGAAAAAGTCCGGGGTCTTTTTTTATAGTCATTCCCGCGATAGCGGGAATTTTCCTATTGATAAATTGACAAAACAACTTGCATCTCCTCATGCGCCATCCCGCTCCCCATAGAATACTTTTATAAGTGGGTTAGTAGAACGATTAAAAAAGGATGCTATTATGAAAACGTTAGGAGTTCTTGGTTTATCTTTTTTTCTTTGCGCAAACTCATTCGCTGTTACAAGCCAGTTCCGCGGAGTCAACTGGGCGGATAAGCGCGACAACTTCGTCTCTGATGTGCTGGTGCTTTCGGGCCTTAGCCTTTCGGACAATCACGAATCGGCTTATGCCATTGCCGACCGTATTGTCGGGCAGTTCCAAGAAGTGCTTGGTACAAACAGCGTGCGCATGCCGGTGAACGAACCGACCATTCTCAAAGCTTTTGACATGTATTCGGGCGCCTTGGATGCAGCCCTTGAACATGGTCGTGTGGCTATGGGCTATTGGGGCCCTGCGCAGCCTGCGGGCCCCAAAAACATGGACGATTGGTGGAAAATGTGGGCCAAACTCGTCGAAACATACGGCGACCATCCGAACGCCTACTTTGAAATTTTCAACGAACCGCACATGTATAGCAAGGACGAACTTCGCAATCTCTATGCGGAATGGCTCAAGAAATTCCCGAACGTCCCGCGCGACCACATTTTGCTCGATGGCTCCGGCCTCGCTTGGAACGTCCCGGACATCGCTGACGACCCGCGATTTGAAGGCTGCCTCTTTGCCGTTCATGAATACACGTTTTGGAACATGAGCATCACCACCGAACAAGGCTGGAAAAACAGCTTTAAGGGCAAGGTGGGCAAATACATCGATCGCACCGTTTGCACGGAATGGGGTGGCGCCATGTCTCCTGGCGAAAAGAACGGCGTGCATTACGATTATCAAGATTACAACAAGGCTCCCACCAACTACTTCACGGCTTACATCCGCGGCATGTCCGATCAGCTGCGCGAATGGGAAATGGGCAGTTTCTACTGGCCGGGTCTCCGCGATGGCGACTGGTACAGTATGACCAAGCGCAGCGGGGAAGGCGTAAACACCAAGCTCCAGATAGTGAACCAGTCCGGTGTGGACCGCATGCAAATGGCTTGGGCCGATACCGTTGAAACAACGCCTCCTCAACAGGATCCGTTTGGCGGTTTTGATGCGGATGGAAAAGCAATCGCAGGCAAGCCTGCTGCAATCCCTGGTAAAATCGAAGCCGAAAACTATGACCTCGGTGGCAGCCGCGTCTCGTTCTACGACAAGTCTTCCGACAACGAAGGCGGTTTCTACCGCAAGGATGCTGTGGATATCGTCGCCTTGGATTCCGCCGACCTCTCGAAAGGCTATGCGATTGGATTCACGAACGATGGCGAATGGCTCGAGTACACGGTCAATGTCGCAAAGACTGCAACCTACTCAGTCGAAGTGCAAATGGCGACCGCTTCCGAAAAAGCCGGCGTGCAATTCTTTGTCGATGGCAAGGCCGTTTCTGACAGCATCATTGCAAAACAGGGCGAAGATTGGTCGAATTACTCCGCTATTCAATCTAGGTTGGGCGAAATCGCTGCCGGCGAACACATCCTCAAAATGCAAATCGTCGGGAATTACGTGAATATCGACAACATCCGTTTCTGCGAAGGCGAAAAATGCGAAGAATCTGTTGGAATCCGCGCATCCCGCGTGGCAGTCCCTGCTGGCATTCTCGAAAATGCAACCCCGCGCCTTCGCGTCCAAAATAACAAGCTCTACATCGAGAAAAACGGCAAACGCTTCGACCTCACCGGCCACCGTGTTAAATAAACATTCCTGAGCTGGGGCCCCACCCGCATGACGTACTTTTTGCATTCAAAAACTTCGGTTCCAACCGAAATTATAATGCTTAAAAAAGCATTGTATAACGTTGTAGTGAGATATTTGGCAAATGTGAAAAGGGATAAAGTCGTTGTGAGAATAAAAGCGTCGGCCAAGGATGGGGTGGGTGCAGGGAGGGGCCCGTGCGGCCTTCGCCACTCTGAGCTGGGGCCCCGCCCGCATGACGTACATTTTTGCATTCAAAAAAAACTTCGATTCCAACCAAAAATATTCCATCATGGATTTTTTATCAATGATAAGTATTTGCGTTTTTTGAGCATTCCTTAAAAACGAGAATATGTTTAGGATGGTTATATGGGGTTTAACTTTTTTTGGTATAAGGATTAGGGTTATGAAAAAAATCTCTCTCTCTCTTGCTGTTGTAGCTATCGCGGGATTTGCCTCTATTGCAAATGCAGCTTTAGCCGATGGCGGTGCTAAGTTTGTCGGTAACATTACTACAAGTGGCCAAATCCGTGACGATATGGGCACTTACTGGAACCAGATTACTCCCGAAAACGGCTGTAAGTGGGGTTCAATCCATTCCCTTTCTAACGGTAACAGCGGTACAAGCAAGTTCGCTTGGGACAACTACGATAAGTGCGAAGGTGCTTACAAGTGGGCCAAGGAAAAACCGGGCGAACGTCACTTCAAGTTCCATGCTCTCGTTTGGGGATCTCAGTACCCGAACTTCCTTTGCAAAAAGAAAAATCCGGGCATTACCGTAGAACTCACCAAGAAATACATTACCGAATGGTTCGATGCCGTCGCCGCAAAGTTCCCGGATCTCGAATACATTGACGTGGTGAACGAAGCAATTTGGGCCGGCGACAACTACCACTCCGGTTACGGTAAACCGGCTGCAGGTGCCGAAGGCCGCAGTACCGATGATACCGAATGCGGTGGTTCCTATATCATTGAAGCTCTCGGTGGTGACCGTGTTGTCAATGGCAAGCACCAGTATGACTTTATTACAACCGCTTTCAAGATGGCTCGCGAACGCTGGCCGAAGGCTGTGCTTATCTATAACGACTATAACACGCTCTCTTGGCAGATGAACGAAGGTATCGAACTCATTCAGACCATCGTCAAGAATGGCGCTCCGGTGGATGCTTACGGCCAGCAGGCTCACGACTGCAAGGGCATGAGCAAGTCCGATTTCGAAAGCAAAATGACGAGAATCCATAACGAAACTGGCCTTCCGCTTTTGGTTTCGGAATACGATATCGGTGAAGCCGATGACAACAAGCAAAAGAATGACTACGCCAACCAGATCCCGTTCATGTGGGAAACTCCGTGGGTTGCTGGCATTACCATCTGGGGCTACATCAATGGCGCAACATGGGCCGCTAATACTGGAATTATGGAAAAGGACGGTAGGAAGCGTGCTGCAATGACTTGGCTCGAAGACTATTTTGCCAAAAATCTTAACAAGGGGAAGAACGATGTGACCTTCACTCCTGTCGAACCGGAACCGCAAACTCCGTTCAAGGGCAAGGTGCGCGAAATTCCGGGCAAAATCGAAGCCGAAGACTTTGACGTTCCGGGCAAGGGTGTTAACGAAGACGGTACGACCAACGCTTCTTACAGCGATGATTCCGAAAACCATGGCGATTCCGACTACCGCAAGGATGACGCTTCGGCTGTTGACCTTTACAACAAGGCTACAGGCGTTATCGTGGGTTACAACCAGACTGGCGATTGGTTGGAATACACGGTCAATATCGCAGAAGCCGGCGATTACACCATGACCGCTTCTGTTGCAGCGGAAAGCGAATCCGCCTCCTTCACGCTCTCCATCGATGGCAAGTCCGTAGCTGAAGTTCCTGTTTCGGGTTCTAGCTGGGATGATTACTTCGATGTTACTGCAAACGTGACACTCCCAGCAGGCAAGCATATCTTGCGTATGGATGTGACTGCAGAATACTTTGATGTGGACTACTTCAACTTTGTCAGCAAGGGCGAAATTGGAATCCGCACGAAGGCTCACATGGAAACGCCGGTGCTTACCGATTACGATGTCTTTGACATGAACGGTGTCCGCCTCGGTCGCATGAGCGCTTACTCCATGAACGATGCCGTAACGATGCTCAAGAGTTCGAGCGCCATCAAGGTCCAGGGCCTTTACCTGCTTCGTTCTGTGAAAAATGGCGCTGTCAAGTCTGTCCGTATCGCTCGCTAAGATTTCCTAATCCAGACTCCCGAAAGGGAGCCTTAAATACCACACAGGCCTTCGAGTTCACCCTCGAAGGCTCTTTTTTTACCCTGTGGGGCCCCGCCCGCAAGACGTGCTTTAAAAAAATGGGATTTTTAAAGGTTTTTACCTCAAAAAGCGTTTTGTAAAAATTCCATTATGGACATTTTGTCAATGATAAATTTTTTCGTTTTGCGAGAATTTTTCAAATACAAGGATATGTTTATAATGGTTGTATGGGGTTTCTTACTTATATGAGGATGTGGATATGAAATCAAAATTCATGAAAGGTATAATGACCGCTGCCCTTTTGGGTGGTGCAGTAAGCGCTTTTGCTGGCCCCGGTTTGGCTGATGGCGCTGCAAAGTTTGTTGGTAACATCACTACTCGCGGAGCGGTCCGTAGTGACTTTACGCAACTGTGGAACCAGATTACAGCAGAAAACGAATGTAAGTGGGCTTCTATCGAAGGCTCCCGCGGTAACTACAACTGGCGTGGTTGCGATGCTGCCTATAACTGGGCAAAGCAGAACGGAGGCCACTTCAAGTTCCACGCTCTCGTGTGGGGTTCCCAGTATCCTAACTGGTTGAATGGCCTTAGCGCAGCTGATACCAAGACTGCTATCACGAACTGGATGGATGCAGTTGCAAAGCACTATCCGGATCTCGAAATGATCGACGTGGTGAACGAAGCTATCAAGTCTGGTGGCAAGTACCACTCCAACTATGGCTCTCAGGGCAACAACAACATCATCGCTGCTCTCGGTGGTGACAATGGCAACTATGAATTTGTCGCCGAAGCGTTCAGAATGGCTCGCAAACGTTGGCCGAACGCAATCCTTATCTATAACGACTATAACACCGTCCAATGGCAGAAGAATGAAGGTATCGACCTCATTCAGAAACTGAAAAAGGCCGGTGCTCCGGTGGATGCCTACGGCTTGCAGGCTCACGACATGCAGGTTTCTGGCGGTCAGGCTGGTGGCCAGGGCGGTGGCGGTTCCTGCTTGAACATCAATACGCTCAAGAGCGCTATTGAAGAAATTTGGAACAAGACTCAGATTCCGCTGTTCATCTCTGAATACGATATCGCTAGTAACGACGATAACGACCAGAAGAACTGCTACTCTCAGCAGATTTCCTACTTCATGGAAAATGAACATATCGCAGGTATCACCATTTGGGGTTACCTCTATGGTGCCACCTGGACCTCCGGCGGTAACTCCGGTATTATCAGGGAAAGTAACGGTAAGGTTACGGACCGCCCGGCAATGACTTGGCTCAAGGATTACCTCTCCAAGAACAAGGGTGTAAATACTACCGGTCTTGCAACTGGCGTTGTTACCCCAGTTGAACCTGAACCGCAGCTCCCCTTCAAGGGCGAAGCGCTCGCTGTTCCGGGCAAGATTGAAGTTGAAGACTTCGACATTCCGGGCAAGGGCAAGAACGAAGACGGTACGAGCAATGAATCCTATGGCGATGATACCGAAAACCATGGCGATTCCGATTACCGCAAGGATACCGGTGCAGACCTTTACAAGAAGGCAACTGGCGTCGCTCTCGGCTATAACACGACTGGCGACTGGTACGAATACACCATCAATGTCGCTGAAGCTGGCGATTACACTGCAATTGCGTCCGTCGCTTCTGATGGTACGGGGGGATTCACGCTCTCCATCGATGGCAAGTCTCTTGCTGAATTCGAAGTCACTGGATCTAGCTTCGATGAATTCTCTGATGTGAAGAAGAAGGTTTCGCTCACCGCAGGCAAGCATGTGCTCCGCCTCGATGTGACTAAGCAATATTTCGACATCGACTACATCAACTTCGTCAAGGGCGATGGTGAAGACCCAGGTCAGGGTGGTGATAATCCTGGTCAGGGCGGCGACGATCCTGGTGTCGGTATCCGCGTGGCTCCGGTTCACTACGAAGTTCCGACGCTTGGTGCTTACGATGTCTTTGACATGAACGGTGTCCGCCTCGGTCGCATGAGTGCTTACACTATGGACGAAGCTGTGTCCATACTCAAGAACACCAGTGATATTAAGATCCAGGGTATCTACATGCTCCGCTCCGTCAAGAACGGCATGGTGAAGACTGTTCGCGTGACTCGCTAAAAAGTTCCTAATCCATACTCCTCAAAAGGGAGCCTTAAATACCCAAAGGCCTTCGAGTTAACCCTCGAAGGTTCTTTTTTTTGCGGCCACACCAGCTTCCTTTGGCCTCCTGCATCTGTTCTGGAATGGGGTAAGTGCATGAAATTATTCAAAATAATTGACAATTTATTACTCGATTTTATCGGAGCGCGCAAAAATGATGTATTTTATTTAACTACCGAGTGGGAGCCGAAATGAGTGATGGTAATAATCAAGCCGCTTACGCCGAACTGTTTGCTGATATATTCTATGAACAGTTTATTTCCGCATATTATGTCAATCTTGTTGATTTGACATATGTTGTTTACTATCGTAAAAAAGGCCTCGAAAAAAAGTACGGCAATGGCGAAAATGCCGCAAAAGCCATTAAAAAGTTTATTTCCGAAGATGTCCGCCCCGAAGATCGTGAACAGCTGAAAGATCTTTCATCGCCGGAGTATGTCCGTGAACGCCTCAAAAGAGAAAGTAGTTTTTCGTTTGTCGTGCGCGAAATGGTAACAGGCAAGGAACGTTACTGCAAACTTCAGGTGACTCGCGGTCGCGACGAAGACCACATGGCCATCTGTTTTTTGAACGTGGATGATGAAGTCCGTAAACGTCAAAAAATTGAAGAAAACAACCGCATTATCCAGGCCATTTCGTCTGAATACAAAGCTCTTTTTCGCATTAATCTTGATACGGATAAATTTATTTCCTTTATAAAAAAGGAAGCAAGAACCGGTTTCCAAAAGACAATTCGCGATAACAGCTCGTATTCCGAAACTTTTAAAAAGTACGCTAAAGAAGTTGTATGCGATAAAGACCGCGAAAAGGTCTTGGCTGGCGGGACAGTACAAAATATCCGTGAAAAGCTCTTGAATTTTGGCCATTTTGAAATTGAATACCAAAATAAAGAGGGCCGCTACCACGAGATGAAGTTCGTTCGGATTTCCGACGAAAATTCATCGGTTGTTGTGCTTGGTGTTGCAGACCGTGACGAAAAAATGCGCACGGATTTGATGAATCGCGAATTTTCCGAAATTGCGAATGCGCTAAGTGTCGAGTACGAAATCATCTATTACATAAATCTGAAAGACGAATCGTACGATATGTTCAGTCAGGAAGGCAGCTATATCAAGCTTAAGCTTTTAACGACTGGGCAAAATTTTTTCCAGGAATGTGCCAGGGATATCAAGAAAATTGTGTATCCGCAGGATATGGAAAAAATGCATTCGACGCTGAAACGTGAAAATTTGCTATCGAAGCTTGCGGACAGCAGATTCTTTTCCATGGAATACAGGCTAATGGTCAATGGCGAACCTCAATATTATCGCCTCAAGGCTCTTTTGTCTAACTCCGTGGATAATTATGTCATTATTGCTGTCTCCAATATCCATAAAGAGGTTATTGCAAGGCAAGAGCGCGAACGCAATATGGAACGCAACTTCGATATCATTAACGTCCTTGCAACGGAATATTCATCAGTCTATTACATTGACCTCGAAACGGATAGCCTTACCCCTTACACGATGAATGCAAATACGGAATCGAAATTCGGAAAGATTTTTTCGAGCGGTATCCATTATTCCGATGCATTCAAGATGTATGTTGATAGCTTTGTCTACGAGCTCGACAAGAAAATGGTGCTTGATGCCGGTTCTATCAAAAAAATCAAGGCTCAACTTGATGCGCAAAAGTCTTTCATTACACAGTACCGCAGTTATGAAAGCGGTGTTGCACGTTTTTGCGAAATGAAATTCGTGAAAGTCGGGCCTGAAAATGAAAAACCGCGTGCCGTTGTGCTCGGGTTTGCCGACAAGGATGCCGAAATCCTGAACCGTTATGTCGATAGTAAACTTTACGAAGACTATTTTGGTGTTTATTTCGTAAATCTTGAAGATGATACCATCCGCGGCGTCCGCGAGTCGCCTATTTATGAAAAGGGAAGCACCAACGGCGGCTACACCAAATACAGCAGTGCCGTTCTTGAATTTAGCAAGGCCGTTCTTCCGGAGTTTCGTGAAACCTGGGAAAACATGTCGAGTGTCGAATTCATGCGTTCATATTTGGCCGATGATGACAAACGCGAATACAATTATAGGGCGCTTAAAGGAGAATGGCGTCGTGCAACGATTGTTGTCGTTGAACGTAAAAACGGCATTCCGATGAGCTTTATTTTGGCATTCATGTTCATCGACAATGTGACTGCGCAGAAGATGGAATTGGATGCTAAAATTGCAGAACAGAAAATCGCGCTAGAAGAGCAACAAGGACTTTTGGAAAAGGCTTTGGTGCAGGCCGAGTCTGCGAATAAGGCAAAGACGATGTTCCTTTCGAACATGTCGCATGATATTCGCACGCCGATGAATGCTATTATCGGTTTTACCAATTTGGCTTTGAACAACTTGGATGACCCTTCTGCGGTCAAGAGCTATTTGGATAAAACGGTTGTTTCCAGTACGCATTTGCTTTCGCTCATTAACGATATTCTCGATATGAGCCGTATTGAGTCGGGCAAGATTCGCCTTGAAGAAGTGAATTGTAACTTGTCCGAAATTATGCATGACTTGAATACAATTGTTTTGGGGCAAGCCAATGCAAAGCAGCAAAACCTTTACATGGATTGCTTTGATATCGAAAACGAAAATGTTGTTTGCGATAAATTGCGATTGCACCAGATGTTGATCAACTTGCTCTCGAATGCGGTCAAGTTTACGCCTGTGGGTGGAAATATCCATGTGATTGTGCGAGAAACAAGTAAAGACGAAACTACGGGAATGTTCGAGTTCCATGTCAAGGATGATGGAATTGGTATGAGTCCCGAATTCTTGAAAGTTCTGTACGAACCGTTTGAACGCGAACGTACTTCGACGCTCTCCAAGACGCAGGGCACTGGGCTTGGCATGTCCATCACGAAAAAAATTGTCGATATGATGGGCGGTACGATTGAAGTCGAAAGTGCTCCCGGCAAGGGAACAGAATTTATAGTTCGTCTCAAGTTGAAGATTCAGAATTCGACGGTGGATTCTTCAAATCTTGTGGCTTTGCAAAATGCGCGTGCCCTTGTCGTTGAAAGCGATTACAATGCATGCTCCAGTGCGACAAGCTTGCTTCGCCGTTTGGGAATGAGGGCTGAATGGACCATGTATGGTAACGAGGCGGTTCTGCGCGTGAAAGAAGCGATAGAAAGGCATGAAAGCTATGGCGTTATTGTCGTTGATGATTTCATGATCGATTTGGATAGTGTCGAGGTGGTGCGCCAAATTCGTTCGATTCCGAATAACGATAATCCGATTATTCTCATGACGGCTTATGATTGGACGAACATTGAAAAAAACGCTCGTGAAGCCGGCGTGACCGATTTTATTAGTAAGCCCTTGTTCCTTTCTGAAATGCATGGAGTCTTGGGGCGTGCCATTGGTGTGCTGAAAGACGATGTAAAGACAGAAAACGAAAAGGAGGATGATTTCTCCGGAAAGAAAATACTCCTTGTCGAAGATAACGAACTGAATCGTGAAATTGCAGAGAATGTCCTAGAAGAAATGGGCTTTGTTGTGGATTATGCCGAAGACGGAAGCGTGGCTCTACAAAAGCTCTGTGCCGAAAAGCCTGGCTGCTATGACATGATTTTGATGGATGTGCAAATGCCAATTATGGATGGCCTTGAAACATCTCGCCGCATTAGGGATTTGCGCGATGAATATTTCCGGAATGTCCCGATTATTGCAATGACGGCCAATGCGTTTGAAGAAGACCGTAAAGCAGCACTCGATGCCGGCATGAACGAACATGTCGCGAAACCGATTGATATCGGTAAGTTCAGAAAAGTTCTAAAGAAATTTATTTAAGAAATTCCACGCAACCATAAACAGAAATAAGTTCTGGATTCTCTGGGTCGCGCCTATTCCAATTCTGTTGCACCTTGATTTTGCAGGGCCTCTTTTCACCCTTAATTCTCATATCGCTGTTGAAAATAAAGGCGTCGTTGTTGAGCTGCGGGTCATGCAATAGCTTGGCAAATTCATCCCAGTTGTCTCGTCCAAAAATATTCCAGAATTCGGGATTGTTCTCGGGTTCGACCATCGTTTTCGGGAAACTCAAATCCTTAGATTTTTTTGCACTGAGCTTGAGCATCGAGGGCTCGTAGGTGTACTCGAAAGTAACCCCGTTATGCAAAGATGCAAAGAACTTGCTTTTCTTGTGCTCGTTAATGTATTGCTCGTAAACGATATTGTCTGAATTGTCATCTTCGGTACTTTCGAAAATGGACCTTGCTATTTTTGCGAATTCAGCTTCGCTTAAATGGCTCATGCTGTTGTCGTTGATTTCTTGAGGTAGTCGGTCGGCAACATCGCCGAGGCATTCCAAAAGCAATGGATTGAACACTCCGCATTCGTTGTTGCGTATCATTTCGAGAGCTTTCTCGTGGGAGAATGCCTTCTTGTAGCAGCGTTCGCTAGTCAGTGCGTCGTAAACATCAGCGACAGAGACAACTTGCGCACTGATGGGAATTTCGTTTCCCTTGAGTCCGTCGGGGTAACCACGGCCATCCCAGCGTTCATGATGCCAGCGGCAAATATCGTAAGCATGCTTCATCAAAGGTTCTTTCTTGAAGAACTGGATGGCGTCAAGCATTTGGGCGCCATTCATGGAATGTTGCATCATGATTGCAAATTCTTCTTTTGTGAGTTTGCCGGGCTTGTTTAAAATTTCATCGGGAATCGTAATTTTGCCGATATCGTGCATCGAAGAGGCTGTAGCGATGGTGCTGATATCTTCTTCGGAAAGATTGTATTCTTTAGTGCGGTTGTTCAATGCGCGTAACAGAATGTCCGTAATCTTTTTGATATGCAAAACATGTTGGCCGCTTTCACCGTTACGGAATTCGACGATGTGACTCAAGATGGAAATGAGCATGTCGCTGTTTCGCGTTCTTTCGTAAATCTTGTCTGTTACGAGTTCCGAAAGGCGCATCTGTTTCACGTACAGCCCGATAGTATTGCGCACGCGGTTTTGAACAACCATCTGGTCGAACGGACGGTAGATAAAATCGGTAACGCCAAGTTCAAAAGCTTTTTCTACATGTGGACTTGATGTTTCTGCAGAAATCATCACGACCGGAGTGCCTTTGATCCATTCCTTTTCGTTCATGATTTCAAGAACTTCGAGTCCGTCTTTTCCTGGCATAACCATGTCTAACAAGACGAGCGTAATTTCCTTTGCCATCTTTTCGAGAATCTCGATGGCTTCGTCGCCGTCTTTTGCTTCGATGATATCATATTCGTCTGAAAGCAGGTCGGAAAGCACGACTCTGTTCATCGCGTCATCATCGACGATTAATATTTTAGCCCTCTCATTATTCATTGTCTTAATTCGTGTTGTGCGTTTGGAAAATCATAACGCTGTGTTACATTAATTTAAGAAAAAACGGCCCAAAGTGGTAACTGTAATACTATGAATTTATTGATATAGGCTTTTTTTTCGTTTTTTCCGCACTCTTATATTCCGGTTTAGAGTCGTTTGACTTCGGTTGACATTCTCCCGAACGTGAAATTCTCCTTGTTTTTCTACATTTTCTTTTTGAAATGTCGAAATCCGCAAATTATTTTCCCGCTATTGACGGCCTGCGCCTTCTTGCTAGTCTCAATATTGTTATGCTTCATTTGGGTAGTTCTAGTGCCCTTACGTACATGGCCGATTGCAAATGGGTGATGCCTATTATTTCGGCTCCGGCATTTGCGGCGGGAATTTTTTACGTGCTGGCAGGGTTCCTCTTTGCGAGCAAGTATAGCGACCCTGATCGCAGAATCCCTGTGATTCCGTTCATGTTTGGCCGCATTGCAAAACTGTACCGGTTGCATTTTTTCATGACGCTTCTGATGTTTGTGCTCGTCGTGTTCAAGATGAGCGGTTATACGCATTTCCCTGCGCTTTCTGAAATTGGCGATTGTGCATCGGCCGGGCTTTCTAAAATGTTCCATCCGTGGCGTAGCCTCTTGATGCACCTTACGCTCACGTGGTCTATCGCTCCCGATCTAGGCATGAAGTTGAATGAACCTTCTTGGTCCTTGACGAGCTTTTTCCTTTGCTATGCCATTACGCCTTGGTTTAGCCGTTGGCTGATTAAGCAGAACCGTCGTACGCTTTGGATGCTGTTTGGCGCTGTATTTATTCCGGGGATTCTTTGGGCGGTTGTTTACGGTAATTCCGGCAATCTTTGGTTCGACGGGTACGATGCAAAGTACCGGTTCTTCCACATGTTTGCGCCGGTGCGCGTTTTTGAATACTTGTTCGGTATGGTGCTCTATCGCCTTTACAACGAGGGCGTGTTCGATTTTCTCAAGAAGGATTTTATGAGTGGCATTGCGCAAGCACTTTTGCTCTTGGCGCTTTATGGGAGTCTTTTCCTCATGCGCGCTGATGCTAATCCTGGATACAATTACTTTATCCACCATAGCCTCCCGATTTTCATTTACGGCATGTTCGTGGTGAGTCTCCTTTCGGGCAAGGGCTTCTTGGCAAAGTTCTTCTGCATCCCGCTTGTGCGCCGAATTGGCCGCGCATCGTTCTATCCGTACTTGATCCATCTGCCTATCATTACGTTTGCATGGGGCATTTGCAATCTGAATCGCCCGAAGAATACCATCCTTTTGCTCATCTTCGTTTACACCGTCAGCACGCTATACATGGAATTTAAAGTCTGGCGCCGCAAGAAAGCAATTAGAACTTAGAGCTTAGAACTTAGAACATTCTCTGTTATCTTTAAGCAATTCTAAGCTCCGCCAACTAAGTTCTAAGAGCGAAGCGGGCTAAACAAGCAAAAATTCAAGTCTATATTCGTCTTTCCGAAAACAAGTCTCGAAAATAAGTGTATTTTATACTATAGGGCAACCGCTAATGGTTGTTTGGAAGGGATATTCTTGTCGGAGGAACTGCAAATCATGGACTGCCTTGAATCGTCAGACTTGACGCATGCGATTCTTTCTAGTGCAGGTCTCGGCTTGTGGACCATCGAACTTGACGATGGCAAGCCTCCTAGATTGTACGCAGACAAAGCATTCCTCCAAACTCTTGGTTTACCCGAAGAAACGCTCCCCGAAGATCTTTACAATTTATGGTGCAATAACATTGACCTCTCGTATTACGAGGCGTTTGCGGAATCTATCGAGCAAATGACTCGCGGTGAAATGTCTGAACTGGAGTACGCATGGAACCATGAGACGCGTGGGATTATCTACCTCAGAAGTCACGGTGGCCGAAATAAAGAATACACACGCGGTGTACGGCTAGAAGGGTGTTCTGAGGATGTTACCGACCAGATTGAGTTCAAGATGCACTTGCGTGAACTGGCTCAGTATTCCGATATTGCAAATACGCTTGGTGATGGCTTCGATAACATATACTATGTCGATACGAATGATAATTCTTTTATCGAATTTAACGCCCAAGGGGTTGTGAAAAATCTTGATGTCAAAACGTGCAACAATTTTTTTCAGGGATTTGAACAAGCATTAGAAAAAGTGGTTTATCGGGACGATTGGGATGCTGTCAAGGATTTTGTCAATAAAGAAAAACTCTTGAGCGGCCTGGAAAAAGATCGCGCCGTGTCTGTTGCTTTCCGTTTTTTCACTGATAATCGGTTGGTGTATTACCGTTTAAAGGCTGCGAAAACTCCCGATTCCGATAGCCATATTGTGGTGACTCTTGAAAACGTAGACGAAGAAGAAACCGCCAAGGCCGAACGCAAGGCTATTGCCGTTCGAGACATGGCTGTGATTTCGGGTTTGTCCGATGACTTTGGTTGCGTGGTCTACGTCGATTACGATACGCTTTCCGAAGCGCATTATCGCTTTGATCCAGTGTTCGAAAAATTTGTGCCGGGTTGGTCTAAAATTGATAATTTTGGGAAGCGTCTGGAACTCCTCGTCAATACGGTTGTGCACCCTAGCGACCGCGAAGCGTTCTGTGCGGCAACGGAACCTGCAAAAGTTCTCGAAATGGTCGAGCGCGAGCACATGTATTTCGTCAATTTCAGATTGCAAATCGATGGCGAAGATATTTACTACCAAATCAAGTTCGTAAAAGATGAAAATTCCAAGAATCACGTGATTGCGGGTTTCCATAGTGTCGATGCCGAAACAAAACGTGAAATGGCGAGTCTCGAAAAAGCGGAACTGGCAAACAAGGCAAAGAGTGCGTTCCTCTTTAACATGTCGCATGATATCCGCACACCGCTCAATGCGATGATTGGCTTTACCGACATGGCGGTGAAAAATATCGACGACAAGGCAAAGGCGCTTGATTGCTTGAGTAAATCTAAGCTTTCGAGTGAACATCTTTTGTCTCTGATTAATGACGTTTTGGACATGTCGCGCATTGAAAGCGGTAAGGTCGAGCTGGATTTGAACCCGGTTAATTTGGATGAAAACGGTGATGACATCGTTCCCATGCTGACGTCGCTTGCCGAAAAGAAAAATGTCCGATTTGAATTTGTGCGTCATGACGTCAAGAACCGCTATGTCTATGTGGATTTCTTGCGCATGAATCAGGTGGTTATCAACGTCGTTTCTAATGCTGTAAAATACACGCCATCGGGAGGCTCTGTTCTCGTTGACATTAGCGAAATTCCTTCAGACCGCGAAGGGTACGGGATGTACCAATTCATTATCCAGGATACTGGAATCGGTATGAGCCCGGAATACTTGCAACACCTCTTTGATGAATTTTCCCGTGAAAGAACATCTACGGTCAGTAAGCAGCAGGGAACAGGCCTTGGCCTTGCCATCACCAAGCGCATTGTCGATATGATGGAAGGCTCTATTAATGTAGAAAGCAAGGTGGGTGAAGGTTCCAAGTTTACGATTTGCATCCCCTTGCGTATTCAAGAAAATCCAGAAGCGGTAGAGCAGGTTCGCTTTGTGCATTCTGAACGCGAAATCATTTCGTTTGAAGGGTTCAGAGTCCTCGTTGTCGAAGACAATGAATTGAATCTCGAAATTTCGAGAGATGTTCTTGAAAGCGCTGGCATTGTTGTCGATTCGGCTGAAGACGGTTCCGTTGCCGTTGAGCGCTTAAAAGAAGTGGGCGCCGATTACTACGATTGCATTTTGATGGATATCCAGATGCCGGTAATGGATGGCTTCGAGGCGACACGAATTATCCGTAAAATGTTCCCGGATAAGCGAATCCCAATTATTGCACTTTCGGCCAATGCGTTTGACGAGGATCGTAGCAAGTCTGTTGATGCGGGAATGGACGGACACTTGGCAAAGCCCATCGTCATCGCTCAACTCGAAGACGCATTGAAGAAATTCTTGAGGAAATAAGAACCGACAGCCACTAGCCACTAACCACTAATCACTAATCACTAATCACTAACCACTGTCTACTGTCTACTTCCTACTGTCTACTTCCTACTACTCACTACCCGTCCAGCTGCTTAATCCCTTCCACGGCGGCTTTGTAATCCAATTCCACCTTTTCTAAAAGCGCGGGCGAATTAGCCGTAAATGCACCTGGTCGCAAATCTTCGGTAAGCTCACTGCTCGATGTTGAAAGCTTGTTCAAACCGAGGTTTGCTGCCACGCCCTTAAGCGTATGGGCTGCACGGAATGCCGTTTGCGAATCATTGCTCGCAAAGGCGTTCTTAAGCTCGGTTAAGCTTGGGTCGCTGAGGAACAGCTTCAAATATTTCACGACACGGGATTCCATGCGGAGTCTTTCAAGTACTTCGTCTAATGATTCGTCGATAGAGCTATAAAATTCAGAGAGAGTCATAACAAACATCCTTTTTTATTGTAATACATCAATATGTCCATACATCGACGTGAGCACGGGAACTTCGTTTTGGCCTTTGGTCCAAATCTGAAGGACCTTGACATTGCAAGGAGTGCTCTTTCCGTCAATGTTGAATGCCTGCTTGATTAAAGTAGGCTTTTCTTTTGGCGCGGTATGGCGCCTTAAAATCTTTTTGATTTTTTCCAGATTTTCGATAGCCGCTTTGCTTTGTTCTTTATCGTTAGGTCTATAATCGTCAATAATAGTTCTTGGCAACCCCAATTTTTGGGATGCTTTTGAAGAAAGTTTCATGACGCCTGGCGTATAGGAGTATTCAAAGAGAATCCCGTTCAACATGGATTCAAAGAAATGAGACTTTTTACGCTCGTCGATAAACTGCCTGAACACCTGATTGTAAATGGGGTGTTTGCTGTGGTTCATCATGGCGTCAGCGATGTAGAAGAAGTCCTTGTCTGCCTGCTTGCTCCAATCGAACGCCTGTAATGAAATCACGAGCTTGTCGGCGATGGCGTCGAAGCATTCTATCAAAAGCGGGTTGAATACGCCGCATTCGTTGTTGTGGATCATCTCGAGCGCCTTTTCGTGCGTGAAAGCTTTCTTGTAGCAGCGTTCGCTTGTAAGCGCGTCGTACACGTCCGCGATAGACACAATTTGGGCCGTTATAGGAATTTCATCCCCTTTGAGCCCATCGGGGTATCCATTGCCGTCCCAGCGTTCATGGTGCCAACGACAAATTTCGTAGGCGTACTTCATCAAGGGCTCGTCTTTTCCGACCGGAACTGCGTTGAGCATCTGGGCGCAGTTTATGGTATGCTCCTTCATGATTTCGAATTCTTCTTTCGTAAGCTTGCCGGGCTTGTTCAAAATTTCATCTGGAATCGTGATTTTCCCGATATCGTGCATGGACGAGGCCGTGCAGATAACGCCGATATCGTTCTTGTTGATATTGTATTTTGTGATATTGTATCTTTTGCACCGGCGCAAAAGTTCGCGCAAAAGCATTTCGGTAATCGTATTGATGTGCAGTACGTGCATCCCGCTTTCGCCATTGCGGAATTCCACGATATGGCTAAGCATAGTCACCATCATGCTGTTGTTGCGCGTTTTTTCATAAATCTGGTTTAAGACGAGGTCCGAAAGGCTCTTTTGTTTTTTGTAAAGGCGAATCGTGTTGTTCACTCGGTTCTTGAGCACCATTTCGTCGAACGGTCGCCCGATAAAATCCGTAACGCCGAGCATGTATGCGCCTTCTACGAGCGAATGTGCCGTTTCCGCAGAAATCATGATGACCGGTATTTCGTTAATCCAGCCATTTTTGTTCATGATGGTAAGCACTTCTATACCGTCTTTTTCGGGCATCACCATGTCGAGAAGTACAAGCGAAATTTCGGAGGTTTTTTCCCTGAGCAAAAGGAGTGCTTCGTTTCCGTTTTGGGCTTCTATGATATCGTATTTATTGCCGAGTATATCGGATAACAGGGCTCTGTTCATGGCCACATCATCAACAATCAGTATAAGAGGGCGCTTTTCATCCATAAACGCGATTCCTTTAAATCCCAAATACAATGCATATTAAATGTATATAATTTTTAATATTTTGCGTAAGAAAAATGTAACTTCGTCGAAATTATTGTTCGAGGTCACAAGCCAAATACTGTGCTAAAATGTTCAATATTGCCTTTTTTATTAAAATTGTATATGTTTTTGTAATATAAATGTAAGATTATTTGGCAGGATGTTTGCTTATGCGTGCAAAAATCTTCGTTTTTTTGCTTTTTTTGTTGCTAGGGGGGTATGCCTATGCGGGCCCACAAAAAATAAAAGTGGGCTTTTTCGCTAGTTCCGGTTACCACGAAATTTCCGATAATGGTGAAATTGAAGGATATGGTTATGAACTGTTCCGTCGCCTGTCCCGCTATGCCAATTTGAATTTTGAATATGTTTTCCGCAACAGAACTCGTGACGATATGTTGCGCATGCTCGAAAATGGCGAAATTGATGCCGTTGTGCCCGTGAATAAGACGAAAGAATTGGAAAACTTGTTCGCCTTCTCGTTGCCGGTAGGGCTAAATTCAGATTATATCGTTGTTCGTAAATCAGATTCGACGTTGCTGGATGAAATTGACTATGCGATTGACCAGATGGATTTGACAGAACCGAACTGGAAGAATCAGATGTATCGCAAGTATTTCGGAGACGATGTGCTGGATGTATCTGTGCTTACCGAGCGTGAACGCAAGTATTTGCAGGAGTTTCGCAGTGCAGACCGCATGCTCAAGGTGTCTGTTCGTAATGCTGTATTTCCGTATGCTTATGTCGATAATGGTATTCCGAAAGGAATTTTGTTAGACATCTTTGCCGAAATTGCGCTCCATAATGGTTTGAAATATGAATTTGTTGCTAATGACGATTCCAGAAAAACGGTGATTGTACTTGATGGCCGCTATAACATGGATGGCGGTGATGACTCGTGGGTGTTTACTCCGCAATATCTTCACGAACAAGTGCTAGCCGGTTACGATAGCTTGCTGTATGGAATGTGCATTGCTGTGCCGAGAAATTCCCCGCGTGAACTCGCTTCCATTTTGACGAAGGGCGTTTTAGCCCTATCTCCAAAGACCGTACGTTCAAAGGTGACAAAGTATGCCGGGTTCCGTATACCTAATTATTCGGGCGAATTGCTGCATAAGCATTCCCGCGTGGCGATTGTATTTGGATCGATCTTTGTGCTTTTGGGAATTGGCTTGATTGCATCTCTTGTGTTGCTTTCGTTTAGGCGTAAGCTGAAAACTCGACAAAATGAATTGACCTATAAACTGCGCGAAGCCAATGCGTTTGCCGCCGAAGCGAAAGAGGCAAAATCTAAATTCCTCCTCAATATGAGTCACGATATCCGCACTCCGATGAATGCGATTATTGGCTATGCGGATCGTGCCGAGCGCCATATCAAAAACACCGCCTATGTGCAGGATGCTCTGAAAAAAATCCACATGTCGGGAGGTTATTTACTACAGCTGATTGAAGAAGTACTTGATATGGCTAGAATCGAGTCTGGGCAGATGACGATCAAGGAACGTATGGTGAATTTGACCTCTTGCATGACTGATCTTTGCGAAAGTTTTGTCCCCATGATGACCCAAAAGAATCTTTCGTTTATTTGGGACTTTTCTGCGGTTAAGAATAAGTTTGTCATGGTCAACGTGAATAGCCTTCGCCAAATCATGTACAACATTATATCGAATGCCCAGAAGTTTACGACTTATGGTGGGCGTGTCGTTTTTGTCATCGATGAACTGCCTTGCCAAGTGGATGGCTATACGGTGTTTGACTTTGAAATTAGCGACAACGGGCTTGGTATGTCCAAGGCGTTTTTGGAGCATATTTTTGAAGAATTTGCGCGTGAACAAAATTCGACGCAAAGTAGGTTGCAGGGGACCGGGCTTGGCATGTCCATTGTAAAGCGGCTTGCCGATATTATCGGAGCCGAAATCAATATCCAAAGCGAAATTGGACTTGGAACGACTGTTCACGTGCGTACGCAGCTCAAGATTGCAACAGAAAAAGATGTCGCTTTAGATCGTGGCGAAAATAGCGCGCTCGATGATGACCATTTTTTGAAGGGCAAGCATGTCTTGCTTGTTGAGGATAACGAGTTCAATAGGGAAGTCGCCCAGGACTTTTTGCAAGATGCCGAAATGACTGTAGATATGGCTGAAAATGGACTCGAAGCTGTGACTCGGGTTCGTGAACATTCTCCAGATTTTTATGACTGCATTTTGATGGATGTGCAGATGCCGGTCATGGATGGCTATGAAGCGACAAAAGCCATTCGAAAGATTTATCCGGACACAAGAATTCCGATTATCGCATTGTCCGCAAATGCTTTTGAAGAGGATCGTCAGAAATCTCTTGCCGCTGGAATGGACGATCATTTGTCGAAACCCTTTGTGGTTGCGAAAGTTCTAGAGACGATGAACGCTCTAATGCAAAGAAAAGTTAACGTAACTTAGTGTGCAGGAACGTTTTAAGAACACTTTTTTGTGATTTCTCGCATTATGTCAATCCTTTTACATAATAAGGGTTGAAATTTTTTATAGTTTCAAACTATCTTTTACCTTGGATGGGTGAAATCTTTTTTTTAAAGGAATTCATATGAAGAATTTGGCAAAAGTTATGTTTGGCGTTGCTGCTGTCGCTGCAGTGACGGCTTCTGCTGGGCAGTATCCGTTCCCGCAGAACATGAAACATCCGCACGGCACGATCATTGAATATGCCGATACGGACATGATTAAGGAACATTATAAGCTGTGGAAGCAGGCCTGGTACCAGGCAAGCAATGGTTGGGTGCTCGCTCCGGAAGGAACTTGCTCTACCGTTTCTGAAGCTATTGCTTACGGTATGTTGATTTCCGTCTACATGGACGATCAGGATGTGTTCAAGAATCTTTATAAGACTTGGACGGGCAATTCTGTTAATGGTGGCGGTATGAACTGGCGTATCGGTTGCAGCGGTGGTACTGGTACCGCATCTGACGCTGACTTCGACGCCGCTCTCGCTCTCGTGATGGCTTCCAAGCAGTGGAATGACGATTCTTACCTCACTGCTGGTAAAAATCTCATTTCTTGGATTGCTTCCAACGATATCGCAAGCAACAAGATTAAGCCGGGTAACCAGTGGAATGATGGTTTCAACCCGAGTTATGCAACGACTGCCAACTTCAAGCTTTTCCAGGATGTTGCCGGTGGTTCTTGGTCTAGTGTTATTTCTCAGGCCTATACCGATTTGAACGCTTGCCAGAATTCTAAGACCGGTCTTGTTCCGGACTGGTGCGACTGGAATTCTCATGAACCGATTTTGACGTCCGCAGCCGTTTCTAACGATATCGGTTTCTACGATGACGCTGCCCGTACTCCGTGGCGTATGGCATGGGCTTACTATTGGTATGGTGATACCAAGGCTCAGGCTTTCAATAAGAAAGTGGTTGACTGGCTTATCCCGACAACCCGTACCGCAAGTGGTGTGAACTCCGGTTATGCTTGGGTTAAAAGCCAAAAAACTTATGAGGCGGATGAATCCGATATTCGCAACTTCGTTTCTTCTACGTTCTCCGGTGGTCTCGGCCTTGCCGCATCTTCTGTAGATGGTGAACAGGCTCAGACTTATCTTGGTACGGTTTACAAGGTTCTCAAGGAAAAGAAGAGCTGCTCAAAAGCTCAGGGTTGCGGCGAAGGCTCTGTCGAAGGTGAAAAGTACTATCCGGCTACCTTGAACATGCTTTACCTCCTCCTCGTGACGGGTAACATGCCGAACCTCTATAACTTGACTGGTTTTGATAAGTTCACACCGGATCCGTCCAAGGCTCCGTCTATCAAGGAAGGCGCTGGTGAACAGCAGGCGTTTGGCGATACGACTATTGGTGTTACTGGTCTCTGGAACTGGGGTGCATACCATGACAAACTCGGCATCGGTACCAAGATGATTCCGGATTCTGGTTCTTCTCCGCTTTACAAATTGGATGATGGTTCTATCATTGCCCGTGCTTCTATGAATATCGGCCCGGAACCGGAATGGACTCAGGCAAAGGCTGATGTTTGCAAGAACAGCCCGGCTCAGTGCGAGCTCAAGTATCCGTCTGCTGGTATCGCTGTTTCCTTCAAGAAGGACGAATGCAAGGAAGATGGTAGCTGCGGTGTTGACTTCAAGGCTCTTGGTATCAAGTATGTTCGCGTGACGGCTAAGACTTCTGGCCCGATCCGCATGGCAGTTCTCAATACCATCACGGATGAAAATGAAAAGAAAAAGGTTCCAAACGCTGGTGCCGGTTCTGAACCGGGTGTCTATGTTGACAATACCTCCGATTATGAGGCTGTTACTTATGACATGACTCCGTATGAATACGGCTTCAAGGGTTTGGGTGATGGCAAGGAAATCGCTATTCTTGATTGGGTTGACGGAAATGCTGCTCCGTTAGGCGAAGAGATTCTCACCTGCATCAAGGGCTTCAAGTGGGAAGTCAAGGATGCCAAGGGTGGCATTGGCGATATCTCTATCAAGGCTGTTGAATTCCTCGATGGAAGCAAGGCCGCTATTGATCCGGTCAAGCTCACGGGTATCGAAATCAAGGAACGCGTTGGCTTGTACAAGGTTTCTATGATCCCGAGCTTCAGTGTCCGCGCCAACGGCATGCAGCTCGAAATCAACGGTGCTAAGGCTGGTAGCGTGTTCGCTGTCTACGACATGCAGGGCAAGGCTATTGCCGGTGGTATGTTGATGAGCAGCAACTTGGCTGTTAACGTTCCGAATGCAGGTTCCTACATCGTTCGCGTTGGTTCCGAAATGAACCGCATCAACGTGAAGTAATTCCTTTACGAATTAAGAATTGCAAAAAAGCCGAGGCTCAACGCCCCGGCTTTTTTTATGCTGTCACAAAATTAATTTGGGCAGACCATCCGAAGTCAAATTCGGATTTTGTCATTCCAAACATGTGTCCCGTGGCTAGCAGAAAAACAGTGTCGTTTGCATAGACAAAGCTGGGGGTTACATAGGCCGAAAAGGATTTTTTTGTGAAATAAGTTTTATACGGGGGAAATACAATTTTAAGCACAAAAAAATCGTCCCGGAAAACCGAGACGATTTGCTGTAAGTCGAGTATTTGAATTACATCGATTCGAGCGCCTTGCCCTTGGTTTCGTGCACTAGTTTAGCGACGAATACAAAGCTTATTGCTGCGAAAGACGTGTAAATCAAATAGGTCGGGCCAATGCCGATACCGTGTTCGCCGACAAGAACTGGGAACGACCAGCTGACAAGGAAGTTTGCACCCCACTGGGCGAGACCGCAAACAGAGATTGCCACGGCGCGAATACGGTTGTTGAACATTTCGCCAAGCATCACCCACATCACCGGACCCCATGTTGCAGCGAAGAAGGTCACGTAGAGGTTTGCTGCAACGAGTGCTACAATGCCGCTATTGGAGCCCAAATTACCGCTGGCGTCAGAACCGAACATAAAGCAGAGGGCGAGAGCGCCAAGTGTAACGGTCATGCCGGCAGAACCGATGAGCAAAAGCGGTTTACGACCAATCTTATCGATAAGGAGAATAGCGGCGATAGTCATGGTCAGGTTGATAGCACTAGAAATCATGCTGGTGAAGAACGCATCGCTTTCGCCAAAGCCAACACTCTGCCAAAGCATGGAACCGTAATAGAAGATGACGTTGATACCGACAAACTGCTGGAGAACTGCAAGACCAAGGCCCGCCCAAACGATTGGAGCGATGCGCTTTTTGCCAGCGACCTTTTCGAGAAGGTCAGAAAGCTTTGCCTGTTTTTTGTTCTTGAAGGAATCTTGGATTTCTTTAGCTTTTTCTTCAATGTTGGATCTCGAAAGAAGGGAAAGAACGCTTTTGGCTTCTTTCATTAAGCCCTTGCTTACGAGGTAGCGCGGGGATTCCGGGAGCTGCCAAGCGGCGATGCCGTAAATGAGTGCCGGAACGGCTTCGACCCAGAACATCACTTTCCATGCATGGACTCCCATAATCAAGTTGCTTGCAGAACCTGAAATGCGGACGATGATGTAGTTCGAAAGCAAAGCTACGAAGATACCGATAACGATGGCGAACTGCTGCATGGAGCCGAGACGCCCACGCAAGTGTGCCGGAGAAGTTTCGGCAATGTAAATCGGAGCGATGATGGATGCCACGCCAATACCGACACCGCCAATGACACGCCATGCGATAAAGTCGTAGATGGTGAACGGAAGGCCAGAACCGATTGCACTGACAAAGAAAAGAATGGACGCGGCAATCATACAACGCACACGTCCAAATTTATCGGCCAAGCGACCTGCAAAATAGGCACCGACGGCAGCGCCAATCAAAGCGAGAGAAACTGCAAGCCCAAGCTGCATGTCGTTGCAGTTGAAATAGCCTTTAAGCGCCACATTGGCACCGTTGATAACAGATGAGTCAAAGCCGAACAGGAATCCACCGATGGCGGCGGATAGGGTCACCATAATGACGTGTCCGACGTTATAATTATTTTCTGTTGACATGTCCCTACCTCTTTTTTTTAATTTGGTTGTCATTCAAGTTGCGTACAATATACAAAACGGCTTTTTGTAAATTCAAGTTTTACAAAAAGGCTCGATATTCCAATATGGACTAACGCTTTTGTTACATAAGTCGAAAGTTGTGCAACCACTGCTCCCGTCTTATCTGTAAATAGATATATATAATTTTCTTACAGTGTGAAAGTTTTTTGCAGAATTTGTGAATTTATTTTGGAGTGTGGGGCGAATTTTCGTATCTGTTGACGCTTGCTAAATGGTGTTCCTTCGGAGTGCTTTTGCTAGGCTCGGAAATGGGCCTGTAAAGAAGCCCGCTTCACTCGCCTTACGCAAAAGTTTCTATTTTTACGCCCGAAAATTTAACGCCTTGTGGTCGGTAGAAGTTCAAGCGGACACCCTGTCTACTTCCTACTGTCTACTATATCGAGGTAAACATGTTTCGTGAAGTAAAGAAAGAAGAAACGTTGCGCAAGCGCCAACTTCTTCGCCTCGGTCATGGGAGCCTGTAAACAGTCTCCCGCGACTACCACCTAAAGGTGGCCATGCCCACATAAGTGCTAAAGCACTAAGTGGTCAAAGGTCGGCTTGCGAAGTTGTCCCGCAAATCGAAGAGCGCGTGCTTTCCCTTTTGAATTCTTAGTCAGTTTTTTCTAAATTGGCGCTCTTTCAGAGCGCATTCAATGCGGCTCGGCCATGTCAAATCAATAAATTGCATTGCCGTGGCTCTCGCCTTTTTCTAAATTTCCCGCGTAAATTTTATAGAGGTTATTATAATGGCTTTGTTTCGCGAAGTAGATAAAAACGAGACGTTCCCTGATATTGAGGAACGAGTTCTTACCTTGTGGGATAAGGATGAATCGTTCAAGAAGTCGCTGGACTCCCGTCCGGAAACTGAACCGTACACTTTCTACGATGGCCCTCCGTTTGCAACGGGCCT